>DASZQC010000459.1:0-6451 GCA_035549815.1 Dongiaceae bacterium | reverse complement strand
CCAACTCGCTCTGCTCCTTCCCGTTTGAGGGGGAAGGGTGGGATGGGGGTGAGGCAGCGCCAAGTGCTTCAGGGGGAATCTCATGGATCTCGCGGAACTCACCGAAGAACTCCGCCGTCGCGCCGGGCAGAACGTGAAACTCGGCTACAAGGTGAAGTTCGTCGTCGATGACGGCATCATCTTCTGGGACGGCACCGACCATCCGCCCGAGATCGGCAACGAGGACAAGGGCGACGCCACGACCACCATCACCATCGCCCCGGAGAACCTGGAGAAGCTGATGGGGGGTGCGCTCGACCCGACCCTTGCCTATATGACCGGCAAGCTGAAGGTCGAGGGCAGCATGGGCGTGGCCCTGAAACTGACCTCCATGTTCGCGGATTAGGCAACCCGTTCAATGGCTTGACTTATCCTTGACGGGGCGGACGGCGGCGGCTATACGCTTGCCTCCGCAAACGGCCGGCGTCCAGCCGGCCCTCGGTGGCGCCGTAGCTCAGGGGTAGAGCAGGGGAATCATAATCCCTGTGTCGCTGGTTCAAATCCGGCCGGCGCTACCATTCCTCCATTCCCCAATCGCGATCTTGGCCGCCGGGTAGCGGCCCGTCCCTATGTTCAAGTGTCGCCTGTGCCTGGGCGCTCGGAACCCGTCGGGCGATCCTGTGTTCTGCTTCGCATTTCAGCCAGGACTCTCTCAGAGACCAGGCGTTCCGCCGTCACGGAAACCGTTCTGTTCGTTGACTCGGACATCCTGGTCCGGACCGCCGTCGCGGAATACCTGCGCGAATGCGGCTACCAGGTCATCGAGGCGTTGAACGCGGAAGAGGCGCTGAAGATCCTGCGCGCCGGCGCCAAGGTGGACGCCTTGTTTTCCGAGATCGGTCTGAGTGGTGAGGTCGATGGCTTTTCCCTGGCGCAGACCGTGCGTCAGGAATTTCCAGGCATGGAGATTATTCTGGCATCCGGCCCCTCGCTGATCGCGAAAAAGAGCGGCGAGTTGTGCGAGGAAAACGGCAACACCCTGGCCAAACCATATCATCCGGAGCAATTGGCCCATAAGCTCAAGAGCATATTCGCGCAACGGAAGCGCAAGGACTAGCGCGATGCCAAGGAGCGCAGCGTGCATAAGGGGGGAGACGGTGATGGGTGCGGCCGCAGACCAATTTGACCCACGTGTCTCCCGGCACTCGCTCACGATTCTGGTCGTGGAGGATGAGCCGCTGATCCGCCTTTCGGTGGCGACGGAGCTGCGTGAAGGCGGCTACAAGGTCATCGAAGCCGGCACGGTCGACGAGGCGCTGGTGGTCCTCGCCAATGACGAGCCGGTCGATCTGGTGTTCTGCGATGTGCTCATGCCCGGCACCAAAGGCGGGCTGTCGCTGGCGAGCTGGATGCGCGAGCAGCGGCCGAAAACACCGGTGATCCTGACCTCTGGCAGCGATACGGTCGTGCGCTATTTTAGCGGCGGCACGATGCCTTTTGTACCCAAGCCCTACCGGTTGTCCGAGCTGCTGACGATGATCGAGCGCATTCTCACCAAAGGGCCGCAGCCGGAGGCATAGACGTCCGCTCTGCTGCTCACTCCGCTGCCTGCACGGCCCGGACCGGCAGGAACGACTCCACGATCGCCTTGATTTCCGTGCCTTCGACGGTCTCGCGTTCCAGCAACGCTTCCACCAGGGCGGCGTGCGCCTCCTTGTGCCGGGTCAGCGTTTCCAGCGCCTCCACCCAGGCTTGGTCGATGATCTTCTGCGCCCGCTCTTCCGCCGCCTGGCGCGCCGCCATGCTGGAATCATCGTTGATCGAGAGCATGGGCGTCGTTGACGCCATGGACCAGAGAGACGCCATGCGCGCCGCCAGGTTGGTGGCTTGCTTCAGATCGTCTTCCGCGCCGGTGGAAACGCCGCCTTCGCCGAAGGCATGCAGCTCCGCCGCGCGGCCGGCCAGGGCGACGACGATGTCGCTCATCAATTGCTGGCGGTTGACCAGCTTGCGGTCGTCCTTCGGCGTCGACAGCACCACGCCCAGCGCGCGGCCGCGCGGCACGATGGTGGCCTTTTGCGGCACCTTCGACCCGTCCACGGTCGCGGCGGCAATGGCATGGCCGGCCTCGTGGATGGCGATCATCCGCCGGTCCTGCTCCAGCAGCGCGGCGCCCTTGCGGACGCGGCCCAGCAGCACGTCGAAATAGGCGCCTTCCAGATCCTCCATCATGATCGCGGCGGCATGGCGCCGGGTCGCGCGGATGGCGGCCTCGTTCAGCAGGTTTTCCAGGTCCGCGCCGGACATGCCGGGCGTGCGGCGCGCAACCACCTTCAGGTCCACGTCATTCGCCAGGGTCTTGCTGCGCGCATGCACCTCCAGGATGCCGATACGGCCGCCGAGATCGGGCATGTCCAGGTTGATGCGGCGATCGAAGCGGCCCGGACGCAGGACCGCATCATCGATCAGATCGGGCCGGTTGGTGGCGGCGATCACCACCACGCCCTTGTTGGCGTTGAAGCCATCCATCTCCACCAGCAGGGCGTTCAGGGTGGCTTCCTCTTCCGTGTTGATCGTGCCGCCGGCGGTCGCCGACCGCTTGCGCGCCAGGGTCTCGATCTCGTCGATGAAGATCAGGCAGGGTGCGTTCTTGCGCGCCAGCCGGAACATGGTGCGGACCTTGTTGGCGCCGAGACCCATGAAGGTCTGGCGGAAATCAGCCCCCGACACCGCGATGAAGGCGGAGTTGGTCTCGCCGGCGACGGCGCGGGCCAGCAGCGTCTTGCCGACGCCCGGCGGGCCGATCATCAGGGCGCCCTTGGGCGCCTTCGCGCCGAGGCGGGTGAAGCTGCCGGGATCGCGCAGGAAATCCACGATCTCGGTCATTTGCTCCTTGGCTTCGTCCTGTCCGGCCACATCGGAGAAGCGGAACCTGGCGGCGGTCGGATCCAGCAGCTTGGTCGGGCCGCCGATCGTCAGGCGGCCGGCGCCGCCCAGGATGTGCCAGGCGACGAGCAGGACCGCCAGCAGCATCAGCAGGGGATAGCCGTGCTTGGCGAAGAAATCCCCGAAATCGGCACTGGCGAAGGAAACGTCGACGCCGGCATGGACCAGTTGCACCAGCGTCTCGTCCGGCAGATGGCCGCGGAACTCGGCCATGTTGCCGTTGCTGTAGATCACATCGATCCGGTTCTCGGCCAGCGAGGCGGAGGTGATGAGGCCATTTCCTGCGTCGCGCACCAGCGAGGTCAGGCTGATCTGCTGCGCCGGCGTATCGAGCTCGCTCCAGACCGCCCAGATGAGCGTGCCGATCACCAGCGCCGCCATGGCGAGATAGGGAACATGGGCAGGTTTCAGACGACGCTTGCGCATCAGGAAGCGCCAAAGCCTTTGCATCGATAGCTCCTCGGGGGTCGGGCGACGATCCGCGGATGGATATCTCACGCGATATCGTCTTCGGCTCAGTGGTAGCGGAAATTGGCTAACGGAACATTGCGCAAAAGCGCGCGCCTTTAAGGAGACGAGAAGAAACGGGTTATCCCCGACAATCGCGGCGATTTCGGACCGCAGACGACACGTCCGAAAGGACTAGGGACGGGCAGGGAACCTTTGGAACCGGCGATCTTTAGTAAAGGCCAGACCACTCCGTCTCCACAACGTCGACGCCCATGACCCGACCGGTCCCGACCGATGAATTGCGCGCCGCTCCCGCAGGCGAGCCGCCGCATTCGACAATCGAGGAGACGGGCGCGGAGACACCGGTCACGCCGGAAATCTTCCTGCCGCAGAATGCGCCGGCCTATCTCGCCGCCGGCATTTTCCTGCTGCTGACCTTGTTCGCGCTCTATTTCACCGGCGCGCTGGTCGTGCCGGTCATCCTGGCGATCGGATTGTACCTGACGCTGAAGCCGGTGATGCGCCTGGCGGGAAAGCTGCGCATTCCGCGATTGATCGCGGCCGCCCTTATCATTGTGGCCTTCTTCGGCGGTGTCGGCGCGCTGGGCTTCACTTTGTCCGATCCGGCGGCGGAATGGGTGAGCAAGGCGCCCGACAGCCTGCGCCGGCTGGAGAGCCGCCTGTTCTTCTTCAAGCGGCCGATCGCCGACCTCCAGACGGTGACCAAGCAGGTCGACAAGATCACCGAGCCGACCGCCGCGGAGGCGGCCGCGGTGAAGCTGGCGACCCCGGGCCTGTCGTCGCGCCTGTTCAGCGGCACCAGCGCGGCGCTGATCGGTCTCGGCACCACTATCATCCTGCTGTTCTTTTTCCTGGTGTCGGGCGATCTGTTCCTGCGGCGCTTTGTCGAGATCCTGCCCACGTTCAGCAACAAGAAACAGGCGGTGGAGATCTCGCGCGAGATCGAACGCAACATCTCGACCTATCTCGCCACCATCACGCTGATGAATTTGCTGGTGGGCATTTTGACCGGGGCGGTCGTCTATGCCTGCGGCATGTCCGATCCGGTCCTATGGGGCACTCTTATTTTCCTGTTGAACTACATCCCCATCATTGGGCCGCTCTGTGGCATGGGCATGCTGCTGCTGGCCGGCCTGCTCACCTTCGAGCCGCTGTGGCAGGCCGCCCTGCCGGCAGGCGTCTATCTGATCATCCACCTGCTGGAGGGGCAGTTCATCACGCCGATGCTGCTGGCGCGGAAATTCACCCTGAATCCGGTCCTGGTGATCCTGTCGATCATCTTCTGGTACTGGATGTGGGGCGTGTCGGGGGCGTTGCTGGCGGTGCCGCTCCTGGCGACGGTGAAGATCGTTTGTGATCGCATCGCGCCGCTGGCGGCGATCGGCCATTTCCTGGGCGGAGAGGCCCGGCCTTGAAGCCGGTGGGCGGCGCTTATGCCGCCGAGGCGGGAGGATGGATCGGCGGAACGATCGCGTCCCGCAAGGCCGGCACGGGGAAGCTGCGGACATTGCCTTCGGCGCGCAGGTCGAGGATGACCTCGCCATTGTCGACTTCCACCAGCTTGATCACCGCGTGTGGCCAGGAGATGCCGTGGTCGCGCGCCCAGGTATCGTCGATGCGGACCTCGGCATAACTTCGCAGCGACGGCACTGGCTTGCCGTTCGCTTTTAAAGCAAAGATGAAGCTGCGGATCTTGCGCGCCGCGTCGGCGACGCAGGTTTCGGCCAACTGGCCTTCGGCGTAACAGCGGGGAAAGTCCGGAGAATGTGCGCGCCAGCCGCCTTCTTCATGCCGGGTGAGAACCACGACAAAATGCTGCTCCATGACACGCGCCCTCGAACCAGGTCACCGACTCGGCAAACAGTCCAGCAGGTTCAATGTTCCCCTGAAGACACGGTTCCCGACAATAATTTCAGGCGTGAATTTTCGGAGACTCCCCGTAGGATAACCGCTCTTGTGAACAGAGACATTCAGCACCCGTGACTTCACCGACGCCCTCCACGTCCCGCCCGCCATCTCAGACTGCGGCTCGCCCGCTTGAGGTCGGCGACATCGCGCCCGCCTTCCGCCTTACCGCCCACGGCGGGGAAGAAATCGACCCGACGGCCGATCATATCTCCGGCAAGGTGCTGGTCCTGCTTTTCCTCCCTGGCGGCGCGACTGTGCCGCCGGCTGCGGAGGAGTTGGCGTCAGCCGCCCGGGCCATGGGCGGGCGTTGCTTACTGATCGGTCTCCCCTCCAAGGACGGGTCGGCCGGCTTCGAGCCGATCGCGGACCCGGATGGCAAGGACGCCGCCCTCTATGGCGCACGGTCGGCGCCGCAGATCGTGGTCATCGCGCCCAACCGGCATGTCGCCGCCATCGGCGATGCGGCAGCGGCGTCGGGGGCCTTGCATCGCATCGCGGCGCGGCGGGCGACCGCCACCAACCATCCGCCGGTGCTGATGGTGCCGGACGTCCTGTCACGCGCCGATTGCCAGCGGCTGATCAGCATCTTCGCCATGCAGGGCCACACTTTTCTGGAGCCCGGCCACGGCGCGCCGCCGCCGGGCATCGGCGATTACAAGATGCGGATCCCGGAATATGGTCGGAAAGACCGCATCGACCATTGGATCATGACGCCGGAGACCAACGCCTTCATCGACGACCGGCTGAAGCGCCGCGTGTTCCCGGAAATCCGCAAATGCTTCCAGTACAAGATCACCCGGCGCGAGGGCTATCGCATCGGCTGCTATGAGGGGGAGCGGGGCGGGGACCTGCACGGCCACCGCGACAACACCCAGCCGCAGGTGGCGCACCGGCGCTTCGCCTGCTCGGTCAACCTGAACAGCGAGCAGTTCGAAGGTGGCGGCATCCGCTTCCCCGAATTTGGCGACCAGGAATACAGCCCGGAGACGGGTGGCGCCGTGATCTTCTCCAGCTCGCTCCTGCACGAGCCGATGCACGTCACCAGCGGCAAGCGCTATGTGCTGCTGGCTTTCCTATATGGGGAGACGTGAGGCCTAGCGCCCGCCCGAGACGCTGAAGATCGTCGCGGCCACGTAGCTGGCTTTGT
>DASZQC010000458.1:0-3523 GCA_035549815.1 Dongiaceae bacterium | reverse complement strand
TGTTTCCGGCCGCGGTGCGCAGCGTCCTTTATTGGACGCCATTCCCCTATGTGCTCGATTTTCCGGTGCGCGTGATGATCGGGCGTGTGCAAGGCGTCGAGCTGCTGCAGGGGCTTGGCATGCAGGCGCTGTGGATCGGGCTCCTGGTCGCGATCTTTTCCGTGGTGTGGCGCGCCGGGCTGCGTCGCTATTCCGGTGCGGGCGCGTGAGATGCGCCGGCACCTGAAACTGATCGGCATCTTCGTGCGCGCGACGGTCCAGACGCAATTGGAGTACCGCTCGAGCATCTTTGCGCGCCTCGCCGCCGATGCACTGGGCATCTGCACCTCGCTACTGTTGTTGTGGGCGATGTTCCAGCAGGTGGAGAGCGTTGGCGGCTGGAGCTTCCATCAGGTTCTGATCCTGCTGGGCATCGTCTATACCGTCGAGTTCGTGGTCGAGTTCTGGCTCTATCCCAGCCTCAGCCCGATCTCCGGCTATGTGCAGCGCGGCGAGTTCGATCTGCTGCTGCTGAAGCCCATCGCGTCGCAGTTCCTGGTGACATTCCGTTACCTGCAGGTGATGCAGGTGGGCGGGGCGCTGGTCGGGCTCGGCGTCATCGCCTATGGCATGTATCACCTGGATGCCATAACGCCGCTCAATATCGTTTTGCTGCTGCTGTTCCTGGCCGTCGCTGTCGCCATCATCTACAGCATCTACCTGGCGCTCTCGACCTTGGCCTTCTGGTTCACGCGCATCGAAGAGGTCGCCACCATCATCTGGCTGCATTCCTCGGCGGGCTCGTTTCCGATCACCGCCTATCCACCCTGGGCGCGGGTGCTGTTCACCTTCGTCATCCCGGTCGCTTTCGTCACCAACGTGCCGGCGGAGGCCGCGACCGGCCGCCTGACCTGGGAATGGGGCTTGGGCGGCCTAGCCTTCGGCGCTGCGGTGCTGAGCGGCGCCACCTGGCTATGGAGCCGCGCCATCCGCAATTACAGCAGCGCCAGTTCCTGAGCCGTTTAACCATGTGGCACGGCCCTTGCGATGATGAGGGCGAGATCATGTGGAGAAGCGCCAAATGGCGGCACTTACGGCCAAAAGGCCCATTTTCGGGCACCAGCACCCGGCAGATTTTGCCGGGCGGCCGGTCATTGGCCAGACGGTGATCAGCGGGCCAGCGGGTGGAGGCGAATAATGGTCGCCAGCAATATCGGATTGGGCGCGACGCAAGCCGGCGGCTACAAGATCAGCGCCGAGGTGCTGAACGGCATCCAGCAGGCCAGCGCCAACACCGGCGTCGATTTCTCGTTCCTGATGGCCCAGGCGGCCAAGGAAAGCGGCTTCAACCCCGACGCCAAGGCCAAGACCTCCAGCGCCTCCGGCCTCTATCAGTTCGTCGAGCAGACCTGGCTGTCGGTGGTGCGCAAGCACGGCGCCGAATATGGCCTGGGCGACATGGCGAGCAAGATCAAGATCGGCGAGGACGGCAAGCTGGTGGTCGCCGACCGCGCGCTGCGCAAGGAGATTCTCGACCTGCGCCGCGATCCGGAGATCGCCGCAGCGATGGCGGCGGAGCATGCGGCGGACAACCAGACGCGCCTCGACGCCAAGCTCGACCGCGAGGTGCAGCCGGTCGATCTCTATCTGGCACATTTCCTTGGACTGCAGGGCGCGGTCAATTTCCTGCGCGCGATGGAAGAGAACCCGGACCAGTCGGCAGCCGCGATCTCGCCGCGCGCGGCGGGGGCCAACAAATCGATCTTCTACGCGGCCGACGGTTCACCGCGCAGCCTGAAACAGATCTATGACCGCTTCGAAGCGCGCATGGATACCGAGATGGCGGCCTACGACGATCTCGACGACGCGCTGCCGACCATGCTGGCCGACGCGCGCGCCTCCGGCAGCATCGCCGGCAGCGGCGGCGATCGCGCAGTCTATGGCAACACCAATCCCGGCGGCATCCTGTCGCCGCTGATGCTGGTCACATTGGCCGCGCTGCCCACCGGCCGCGACAAGGACGACAGCGTCAACAGCAGCAGCCTGTTCGACAAGCCCTCGATCGGGGCGGCGGGCGCGTAGCGTCGTCCGCATTCGTCGCGCTTATCTTGAAACGCCCTCGTTCGTCATCCTCGTGCTTGGCACGAGGATCCACGAGTTTGCTTGCGGCAGCGCGATCGGGCCAACGAAACTCGTGAATGGCCGGGCCAAGCCCGACCATGACGGCCGAGAATGAGAAAAGGGTGGAGCGACTAATTCCGCCCGATCAGGCGGCGGCCTTCGTCGGTCAGTTTGCAGACCAGCCAGTCGGGCTTCAGCGGGTTAGTGAACCAGGGCTCCGCCCAGCCTTGCGCGATGCAGGCGCGCACGACGCCTTCATGGACGCGCTGGCCCCATTCGTCGAACAAAGGCAACTTGCCGCCGGGCTGCTGCAATCCTTTGCTCAGCCAGACGCGCTGCGCCTCGCTCGGCTTGTGCTCGGCGACTGTGGATTGCATGCCCCTCATGTCCATCCCCATGGATTTCTTTTGCCGCAGTCTAGCAAATCGCTCACGCGGCGCAATCGTAACCGTACGAAGGGCTTAAGGTTCTTTTTTAATGTTCGCCCAGCCGGCGTTCGACGCCGGCTCAATGCTCGTCCGGGCCGCCCATCAGCCGGGGATATTCGATCGCGGGACAGTGGTCCATCACAACTTCCAACCCAGCCGCGCGCGCTCTCTCGGCGGCCGGCTCGTTGATCACGTCGAGCTGCATCCAGACGAATTTCGCGCCGATCTCAATCGCTTCCAGGGTGGGGGCGGCGGCATCGGCGGAGTTGCGGAAGATGTCGACCATGTCGATCCGGCCGGTCTTGTCCTGCGGAATGTCCTTCAGCCCGGCATAGACCAACTCGCCGTTCAATTGCTTGCCGGCGAGGACCGGATTGACCGGGATGACCCGGTAGCCGCGCCCTTGCAGGAAGCGCATCACGCCATTGCTGGCGCGCTGCGGCTTGTCGCTGGCGCCGACCAGGGCAATGACCTTGGTCTCGGTGAGGATGCGGCGCAGCAGATCGTCACTGGCTTGAACGGACAAGGATCAGAACTCCAATCTGTGGCCCAGGCGACCCGCGAGGTCCTGGATGAACTGCCAGGCGACACGGCCGGAGCGCGCGCCGCGGGTCATGGACCATTCAACCGCCTGGGCCCTTAGTTGGTTGCGATCGATCTTGATTCCAAGGGCGTCGACATAGCCGTCAATGATGGCGAAGTAAGTATCCTGGTCGCAGTTGTGGAATCCGATCCACAGGCCGAAGCGATCACTGAGCGATACCTTCTCCTCTACCGCCTCTGAGGGGTTGATCGCGGTGGAGCGCTCGTTGTCGATCATCTCGCGCGGCATCAGGTGCCGGCGGTTCGAGGTGGCGTAGAACAAAACGTTCGACGGTCGCCCCTCGATGCCGCCTTCCAGCACCGCCTTCAGCGACTTGTAGCTCGCGTCAGCCGCGTCGAAGGACAGATCGTCGCAGAACAAAATACAGCGCCGCTTCTGCGCCCGCAGGATG
>DASZQC010000457.1:0-5510 GCA_035549815.1 Dongiaceae bacterium | reverse complement strand
CATCCATCGCCAGATCGTCGACATCCTGCATCTGGTCGGCGCGCGCGACGCCTATGTCGCCCGCCAGTTCCAGGCCCAAGCCTTCCGCTTCGGCTTTGTCGGCGCGCTGATCGGCAGCCTGCTGGGCGCCATCACCTTGCTCGCCGCCGCCTTCTGGTCGGCGCGGGGCGAGGCCGCCATCGGCGTCGCCTTTCGCGCCTTCGAGCCCTGGATGATCTGGCCCCTGGCCCTGATCCCGGTCGCCGCCGTGCTGATCGCGGTGGTGACGGTCAGGATCGCCGTGCAGGGCGCGCTGCGCCGTATGGCGTACTAAGAGCGGGGATGGCTTATTAAGTCCTGCTGCCGGCAACCCCTTCCCCGGCGGCCTCGTCCCGCCAACCCCCTGTGCCGCATGACAGAATCAGCCTGACCTGCTAAGAGCGTCTCCATGCGGGCGAACCGAATCAATTTCCGGGAGCAACGCAGCGGCCAGGGCAGCTGGTCGCGGCGCTTCATGCATTTCCTGCTGCTGCTGGCGGTGCTGTGGTTCGGCGGCTTCCTCGCCTTCACCGCGGCGATCCCGGCGGCGGTGCGCGATGCCGACCGGCCGGTCGATGCCATCGTGGTGCTGACCGGCGGCGACGTGCGGCTGGCCGAAGGCTTCGCGCTGCTCGACAAGGGCCTCGCCAAGAAGATGCTGATCTCCGGCGTCGCCGAGGGGGTCGAGATGCCGGCCCTGCTGCAGACCTTGAGCGGCGCGCCGCAGCCGAGCGCGGAGGTCCTCGCCTGCTGCGTCACGCTGGGCTACGACGCGCGCTCCACCGAAGGCAATGCGCGGGAAAGCTATCGCTGGCTGACCGAGAACGGCTTCAAGTCGGTGCGCCTGGTCACCGCCAACTATCACATGAAGCGCAGCCTGCTGGAGTTCCGCCGGGTCATGCCGGATATCGAGCTGGTCCCCAACCCGGTGTTCCCGCGCCAGGTGCAGGATCCCTGGTGGTTCGTGCGGCCCGGCACGCTCTATCTGCTGGGCAACGAGTATCACAAATATCTGGCGGCGGCCGGGCGCATGGCTGTGGGCTCGGTCGGCGACAGTGTCAGCGGCTTCGGCCATGAAGTGCTGGCCATGATCGGCATATCGTCGGCATCGTGACCGCGCTCCGCTCCATCCTGTTCAATCTCTGCAATTTCATCTGGTCGGCGGCGATGCACATCGTCTGCCTGCCGCTGCTGTTCGCGCCGGCGAGCTGGGTGTGGAAGGCCGGCCATCTGTGGATCGACGGTACCTTTTTCCTGCTGAAGCTGTGCTGCGGCCTCTCTTACCGCGAGATCGGCATCGAGAACCTGCCGCAGGGACCGGCGATCATCGCCGCGAAGCATCAATCGACCTGGGAGACCTTCTATCTGTCGCGACGGCTGAACCATCCGGCCTTCGTGCTGAAGAAGGAGCTGCTGTCGATCCCGCTCTTCGGCTGGTTCATGAAGAAGATCGGCATGGTCGCCGTCGACCGTTCCGGCAAGGCCACGGCGCTGAAGAAGATGGTGAAGGATGCCGGCGCCGCCTTCGCCGATGGGCGCCAGATCATCATCTTCCCCGAGGGCACTCGCGTGGCCCCCGGCCAGCACAGGCCCTATCAGCCCGGCATCGCCGCCCTCTATGGCCAGTTGGGCGTGCCGGTGGTACCGGTGGCGCTGAATTCCGGACTGTATTGGGGCCGCGGCGCGTTCTTCAAGAAGGCGGGCGTGATCCAGGTCCAGTACCTGCCCCCCATCGCCCCCGGCCTGGACCGCAAGACCTTCATGGCGGAGCTGGAGCAACGGCTGGAGCCGGCTGCGCAGAAGCTGCTCAACGGTCCGAAGTAGTCGAATTCGCGCGCAGCCACGCCGCGTATTCGGCCTCGTCCATTTCGCCGGCGGCGAGGCGGAGCATCGTCAGAACACACGCTTCGTCGCTCGCCGTGACAATCAGGCCGTTCAGGTCCAGGAACACTTCCGCCGCGACAAAGGCGGTGCGCTTGTTGCCGTCGACGAAGGGATGATTTCGTACAAGGCCGAACGCATAGGCGGCGGCCAAGGCTGGAAGATCCGACGCAGGATCGTAGGCGAACCGGTTCTGCGGGCGGGTCAAAGCCGAGTCGAGCAGGTCGGTGTCGCGCACGCCGATGCCGCCGCCATGCTCGGCCAATTGCTCGTCATGGATCGCCAGCATGAGGTCCTTCGAGAGCCATTCCGGCTCGGTCATTTGGCAGCCGTCATTTGGCGCGCATTATTTGGCGAGCTCGCGCAGGACGTTGCGGCGCTTCTTCATGATCTTGCGCGCCGCTTCCATCTGGCGCTCGAAGGCGGGATCGTAGGGCGAGACGCGATAGCCATCCTCGGTCTCGATGCCGAACACCTCGTCGCCCTTCACCACCTTCAGCTTGTTGGCCGCTTCCTTCGGCAGCATCAGGCACAGGGAGTTGCCGATCTGGGCGACCTTGAATTTCATCATGGCTCGGCTCCGAGTTATAACGATTGTTATAACATAGGCCCCGAGGCGCCGACCGTCCAGTCGGCCGGTCCTGCCATCGCCCGGCGGCCCGCTGGGTTATGCACAGGACCGATTTCCGGCCTGACTGTGACTTGTGCGGAAAATGTGGATAACCATATTTTCACAAGATCGTTCAATGATTTGTCTTCGGTCCGGTTGGGGGTAAGTCACCCGAAGCCTGTGGAAACAGACCGTGAACATCGGGTCGACTCTTACGGGGCATTTTGCTAGGCTCTTTGCCCCTTCATGGTTTACGGCGGGCTGCCCCGCCCGATTTTCGAGGATCACCGATGGCGCAGGTAGCCGCGATCTCGCAGCAGATCTGGGACATGAAATACCGGTTCAAGGGACCGGACGGCGCGCCGATCGACAAGACGATCGAGGATAGCTGGCGCCGCGTCGCCAATGCGATGGCCGAGGTCGAGGCGCCGGAAGCGCGCGCCAAGTGGGCTGACGCTTTTTTCGAGGCCCTGTCCGGATTCAAGTACCTGCCCGCCGGCCGCATCCTGGCCGGCTCCGGCACCAAGCGGAACGTGACGCTCTTCAACTGCTTCGTCATGGGCACCATCCCCGCCGACATGAGCGGCATCTTCGAGCATCTGCGCGAAGCGGCGCTGACCATGCAGCAGGGTGGTGGCATCGGCTACGACTTCTCCACCCTGCGGCCCAAGGGCGCGCCGGTGAAGGGCGTCGGCGCGGATGCTTCAGGTCCTTTGAGCTTCATGGATGTGTGGGACGCGATGTGCCGCACCATCATGTCCGCCGGCCATCGCCGCGGCGCCATGATGGCGACCTTGCGCTGCGACCATCCGGACATCGAGAATTTCATCGAGGCCAAGCAGCAGCCGGGCCGGCTGCGCATGTTCAACCTCTCGGTCCTGGTCACCGACGCCTTCATGCAGGCGGTGAAGGAAGACGGGCCGTGGGAGCTGAAATTCAACGGCACCACCTTCCGCGTCGTGCGCGCGCGCGAGCTGTGGGACAAGATCATGCGCTCGACCTATGCCGCGGCCGAGCCGGGCGTGATCTTCATCGACCGCATCAACCGCGCCAACAATTTGCATTATTGCGAGACCATCAGCGCCACCAATCCCTGCGGCGAGCAGCCCTTGCCGCCCTATGGCGCGTGCCTGCTGGGCTCGATCAATTTGACGACCCTGGTGCAAAACCCGTTCAGCGCCAACGCGGCGCTCGACCTGGCCGAGCTGGACCGCCTGGTGCGCGTCGCCGTGCGCATGATGGACAATGTGGTCGAGGCGTCGAACTTCCCGCTCGACCAGCAACTGCATGAGGCGATCTCCAAGCGCCGCATCGGCCTCGGCGTCACCGGCCTTGCCGACGCGCTCATCATGTGCGAGGCGCGCTATGGCAGCGCGCGCGCCGTCGAGCTGACCGACCAGTGGATGCGCGCCTTGACCCGCGCCGCCTATCTCGCCTCCGTCGACCTCGCCAAGGAGAAGGGCCCCTTCAGGCTCTTCGACCGCGACCAGTTCCTGAAAAGCGAGTTCGTGAAGCGGCTGGACCTGGATGTGCAGGAAGCCATCGCGCAGCACGGCATCCGCAACGCGCTGCTGACCTCGATCGCGCCGACCGGCACCATCTCGCTGTTCGCCGACAACATCTCTTCGGGGCTGGAGCCGGTCTTCAGCTTCAAATACACCCGCAACGTCCTGCTGCCCGACGGCAGCCGCCAGGCCGAGGAAGTCAGCGACTACGCCTATCGCCTGTATCACCGGCTGAAGGGCGAGGATGCGCCGCTGCCCGATTACTTCGTCGATGCGCAGACCTTGTCGCCGCAGGACCACGTCCTGATGCAGGCGACGGTGCAGAAGCACATCGACAGCTCGATCTCCAAGACCATCAACGTGCCGGTCGACCTCGATTTCGAGGCCTTCAAGGACGTCTACATGATGGCCTACGAGACCGGCTGCAAAGGCTGCACCACCTACCGCCCGAACGAGGTGACGGGCGCGGTGCTGGAGCTCTCCAAGGACAAAGAGAAGGCGAAGCAGCCGGAGCTGCCGCTGAGCCTGAAGCCTGAATCCAAAGCGCAAGACATCTATGAGGCGGGCGGCGTCGTCTACATGACCCAGCCTCTGGATAGGCCCGAGGCGCTGCCCGGCAAGACCTACAAGGTGCGCTGGCCGGAGAGCGACCACGCCATCTACATCACCCTGAACGACATCGTGCAGGACGGACGCCGGCGGCCGTTCGAGATCTTCATCAACTCCAAGAACATGGAGCATTACGCCTGGACCGTCGGCCTGACGCGCATGATCTCGGCCGTGTTCCGGCGCGGCGGCGACGTCTCCTTCGTGGTCGAGGAATTGAAGGCGGTGTTCGACCCGCGCGGCGGCTCGTGGGTCAACGGCCGCTACGTGCCCTCGCTCTTGGCCGCCATCGGCGAAGTGATCGAGCAGCACATGATCGACATCGGCTTCCTGCCCGACCCGCGCAAGGAGCGCGAAGAACTGGAACGCATGGCCGCCCGCAAGGTGGCGAACCTGGCCGACGGCCAAGGCAACGGCGACGCCGGCGGCCGCAGATTGCCGCATTGCCCGAAATGCGGGTCACCCAGCTTGATCCGGCAGGAAGGGTGCGATCTGTGCACGAGCTGCGGGTATAGCAAGTGCGGGTAACTCCCCCTCTCACAAGAGAAGCTATGAGACCTAGCGGGTAGCCGCCGAGGGTTGATTGATAGACGAGATTCCCTTGAACTCTCCGCGGCCGCACGATCCCCGTTGCACGGTGTTCCGAACGTGCGGGCAAACGGTGTACCACTACACCTACATTAAGACACTGGCACTAATCCTGCAGCATCAGACGATTCGTTTTAACCGAATGGATCGCTCGAATGACCCTCGCGAGTGCTTATCGCGGGACTATGTCGCCGCGCAGACCGTCGTATTCGCATCCTGTTGGACAGATGCATCACAGGAAAGCCTTGCGATGTGGGAAATGTACGCAGGTCTTGATGGTGTGAGAATCGGGTTGCCGACAC
>DASZQC010000456.1:0-3397 GCA_035549815.1 Dongiaceae bacterium | reverse complement strand
GCCGACACCTTCCGGCAGTTCGCGCCCGGCAGCGGCAATTTCACCGGCGCCATCTCGCTGCCCGACTGGCTGTGGCAGAGCTGGGTGAAGACCTACGGCGTGCGCCAGGCGACGCAGATCGCCATCGCGCATTTGGAGGAGCCGCCGCTCGATTTCACCCTGCGGCGCGATCCCGACCATTGGGCCAAGATGCTGGGCGGCACCTTGTTGCCGGGCGGCACCTTGCGCCGGCCGGCCCATGCGCCGGACAATTATCGCCCGTCGCCGCGCATCGAGGACCTGCCCGGCTATGCCGAGGGCATGTGGTGGGTGCAGGATCTCGGCGCCAGTTTGCCGGTGAAGCTACTTTCCGGGGAGGGCGGCAACCTCGCCGGCCTGCGCGCGCTGGATATGTGCGCGGCACCCGGCGGCAAGAGCGCGCAACTGGCGCTGGCCGGCGCGCAGGTGACCGCCCTGGACCGCTCGCGCAAGCGCCTGGACCGGGTGGCGCAGAACATGAAGCGCCTGCGCTTCAGCGTGGAATGCGAGGTCGCCGACGCCGCCTTGTGGCGCAAGGCCAAGGATTTCGACATCGTCCTGCTGGACGCGCCCTGCACCGCCACGGGCACCATCCGCCGCCATCCCGACGTCGCCTGGCTGAAAGATCCGCGCGACGTGGAGAAGCTTGCGGCGACACAGGACAGTTTGATCGCCGCCGCCATCGAGCTGGTCCGCGTGGGCGGCATCATCCTCTATTGCACCTGCTCGCTGCAGCCGGAGGAAGGGCCGGAGCGCATCGCCGCCGCGCTGAAGCGCCACGCGAACCTGGCGCGCATTCCGATCAAACCGAATGAACTGTTCGGCCTCAAGGACCTGGTGACGCCGGACGGCGATCTGCGCTCGCTGCCCTCGCACCTGGCCGATCTTGGCGGCATCGATGGCTTCTATGCCGCGCGGCTGGTGAGGCAGGGATAGGTTTCCGCAAGAAGCGGAATGAGCCGCGCGCGCAACAAGCGCATGCTTCCTTCATGAGGATGGGGGGGACATGCGGATACTTGCGGGCAGGGTTGCGATCGTCACCGGCGCCAGTTCCGGCATCGGCCGCGCCACCGCGAGACTCTTCGCGCGCGAAGGCGCCGGGATCGTCGTTGCCGCGCGGCGCCAGCCGGAGCTCGCCGCCTTGGTCGGTGAGATTTTCGCGGAAGGTGGAAGCGCCATTGCCATGGCTGGCGATGTCAAGGACGAAGACTTCGCCGCGGGCCTGGTCAAATGTGCCGTCGAGTCCTTCGGCGGCCTCGACATCGCCTTCAACAATGCCGGCACCATGGGACCAATGGGCACGACACCGGAGGTGACGTTGGCGGGCTGGAGCGACACGCTCGACACCAACCTGACCAGCGCCTTCCTCGCTGCGAAGCACCAGATCCCGGCGATGCTGGAACGCGGCGGCGGCTCGCTGATCTTCACCTCGACCTTCGTCGGATACACGGCCGGGCTCGCCGGCGTGGCCGCCTATGCGGCCAGCAAGTCAGGACTCATCGGGCTCACCCAGGCGCTGGCTACCGAGTTCGGCCCCCACGGCATCCGTGTGAACGCGATCCTGCCCGGCGGGACCGACACGCCGATGGCGGCCCCCATGATCGGCACGCCGGAAAGCCGGCCTGGGTCGAAGGCCTGCACGCGTTGAAACGCATCGCGGCGCCGGACGAGATCACGAAGTCGGTGCTCTATCTGGCCTCGGACGCATCGAGCTTCACCACCGGAACCGCCATGCTGGTCGATGGCGGGGTGTCGATCCATCGCGGCTAGAACCGCCCCCAATCCAGGATCACCTTGCCCGACTGGCCGGAGAGCATGATCTCGAAGCCTTTCTTGAACTCGGTCACCGGATAGTGGTGGGTCAGGATCGGCGTCAGATCGAGGCCGGATTGCAGCATGGCGATCATCTTGTACCAGGTTTCGAACATCTCGCGGCCATAGATGCCCTTGATCTCGAGCCCTTTGAAGATCACCTGGTTCCAGTCGATGGCGGTGTTGGCGGGCGGGATGCCGAGCAGCGCAATCTTGCCGCCGTGGTTCATGTGCTCCAGCATCTGGCTGAAAGCCGTCGGCACGCCGGACATCTCCAGGCCGACGTCGAAGCCCTCGACCATGCCGAGGTCGCTCATCACGTCCTTCAATTTGTCCTTGGCCACGTTGATGGCGCGGTCGGCGCCCATCTTGCGGGCGAGATCCAGGCGGTAATCGTTCACGTCGGTGATCACGATATGCCGCGCACCGACATGGCGGCAGATCGCGGCGGCCATGATGCCGATCGGTCCCGCCCCGGTGATCAGCACATCTTCGCCCACTAGGTTGAAGCTGAGCGCGGTGTGGGTGGCGTTGCCGAAGGGATCGAGGATCGAGGCCAGCTCGTCGCTGATGCCGTCCGGGATCTTGAAGGCGTTCACCGCGGGGATGGACAGATATTCGGCGAAGGCGCCGGCGCGATTGACGCCGACGCCGACCGTGTTGCGGCACAGATGCCGCCGCCCGGCGCGGCAATTGCGGCAGAAGCCGCAGGTGATGTGCCCTTCGCCGGAGACGCGGTCGCCGATGGCGAAGCCGCGCACCTCGACGCCCATGTCGACCACCTCGCCGACATATTCGTGGCCGACCTGCATCGGCACAGGGATGGTCTTCTGCGCCCACTCGTCCCATTTCCAGATGTGGCAGTCGGTGCCGCAGATCGCCGTCTTCTTGATCTTGATCAGCACGTCGTTGTGGCCGACCTCGGGCTTCGCCACCTCGGTCAAGGTCAGGCCGGGCGCCCGTTCCAGTTTCGCCAATGCTCGCATGTTCAAACCGCTGCCTTTTTGTTGGCGCCGATCGCGCCCAATTGAGTTCCGACCTTAGCGAAAGCCGCCACGGCCTGCTCGATATGGTCCTTGGTGTGGGCGGCACTCATCTGGGTGCGGATGCGCGCCTGGCCCTTGGGCACCACTGGGAAAGAAAAGCCGATCACATAGACGCCCTCGTTCAGCAGTGCATCCGCCATGCGCGTGGCCAGCGCCGCGTCGCCCAGCATCACCGGGATGATGGGATGGTCGCCCGGCACCAAATCGAAGCCGAGCGCCGCCATCTTCTTGCGGAACAAGCGCCCATTCTCGATCACGTCGCGGCGGCGCTCCGCGCCTTCATCCGTCGCCAGCAATTCCAGCACCGAGAGCGAGGCCGTGACGATGCTGGGCGCCAAGGCGTTGGAGAAGAGATAGGGCCGCGAGCGTTGCCGCAGCAGTTCCACCACCGGCCGACGCGCGGCGACATAGCCGCCGGAAGCGCCGCCCAGCGCCTTGCCCAAGGTCCCGGTGATGATGTCGATGCGGCCTTCGACGCCGCAATATTCCGGCGTGCCGCGGCCGTGATTGCCGACGAATCC
>DASZQC010000455.1:0-2279 GCA_035549815.1 Dongiaceae bacterium | reverse complement strand
CCGGCGGGATTGTGCGGATTGGTGATGAAGGCGATGCGTGGTTTCTGGGCGAGGCGGGCGACATACTGGTCCACCAGCGGATCGAAATCCTTGCCCATCGGCGACAGGAGGGCGCGGCGGCCTTCGCAGGCGGCATAGATGCGATAGATCGGGAAGCAGGGATCGTGCATGAGGATGGCTTCACCCGGCGCCGCGAAGGCGCGGATCACCAGCGAGATCACCTCCGTCTCGCCGGAGCCGCACACCACGCAGTCGGGGTCGAAGCCGTAGCGCCTGCCAATTGCCTCGCGCAAAGGCCGCGCCGTCCAGTCGGGATAGATGTCGAGCTTGAGATCGGCTTCCGCCAGCGCGCGCATGGCCATCGGCGAGGGGCCATGCGGATTTTCCGCCGAACCCAGCTTGGCGATGTCGGCAAGGGGGATGCCGTACCGCTCCGCAACATACTCGCGGGGAAGGCCTGGCACGTAGACAGGCCCCTCGACGAGGGCGGCTGCGCTTACCTTGACCATGCTCCGCTCCTGCTCAGCCTTTTCCTGCCGCGTCCGTGTCGGGTGCACCCCACCCGCCCCCACCGGCCGTTTCCATGATGAGAACGTCACCCGCATCGAGCTGGCCGACCGTGGTTTTCGACGCCAGCGCCGTTTCGGAGCCGTCCGCGCACCGCAGGGAGAACCGGGCGCGCTTACCGGCATCGCCGCCCGCAGCGCCCCTCGCCGGATGGTGCGCGCGCTCGAACAGCAAGGCGAACTGCACACCATCGGCCAGGGCGCGCACAACGCGCCGTGCGCCCATGCCGCCGGGATAGATACCCTTTCCGCCGGAGCCGTCGATCAGCTCGTAAGCGTCGATTCGGACGGGAATGGCGGCCTCGACGGCCTCGATCGGCAGATTCATGGTGTTGCCCATGTGCACCCGATGACCATCGAGTCCGGGACCCCGACCGGAGGCGCCCATGCCGCCGCCGACCGTCTCGTAGTGCACAAACCGCTGCCCTCGCCGCGGGTCAATGCCGCTCACGGTCCACACGCCGGCGCACCCGTAGCTAGCACCGATGGCGAGCCTCGGTGCCGCAGGGGCGAGTGCCTGCAACAAAAGGTCGACCAGCCGCGTCGACATCTCCGTGTTGCCGGCGACGACGGCTGCCGGGTAGCGCGGATTGACCAGGGTGCCTTCGGGCGCCGTCAGCCTCAGCGGACGATAGGCGCCGGAGTTCGGCTGCACCTGGCCATCGGCCAGCGCCAGAAGGAGATAGTTGCAGGCCGACGCCGTCACCGCGAGCGGCGCGTTCATCGGCCCCCGCGCCTGGCGTGCCGTTCCCGTGAAGTCGCAGTGCAGCGAACGGCCAGCCTTGGTGATCGACACGGCGATCTGCAGCGGGCCATCGCCGTAATCCTCGATGTAGCCGTCGCCGTCGAGATGGTCGGCGGCGCGGTAAGTGCCGTCAGGAATAGCCGCGATCACGTCTTCCATGAGGCGCTGGCTGTAGTTTTGCGTCTCCTGCAGGATCTGCCGCAGGGCGCCGGCGCCGTAGCGTGCGGCCAAGCCTTCCAGGCGGTCCACGCCGCGCGCATTGCCCGCGATCTGCGCCTGGAAATCGCCGACCCGGTCATCCGGCACCCGCACGTTGGCGAACAGGATCGACCACAGCTCTTCGTCGATCGCCCCGCCCTTCACAATGCGCACCGGCGGAACGCGCAGGCCTTCCTTGAAGATCTCGTCGGTGACGGCCGAGCTACCGGGCGCGGCGCCGCCGACATCCGGCCAGTGCACGCGGCTGGCGGCAAAGCCGACCAGCGTACCCCCGGCGAACGCGCCGGTGAGCAGCGTCATGTCCGGCAGGTGCGAGCCGCCGGAGTAGGGGTCGTTGCAGAGGACAGCGTCGCCCGGCCGCCAAGTTTCGGCCGGGAAGCGTTTCAGGATGCCGCGCGCGGAATGCGGCATGGCGCCAAGGTGCACGGGAATGTCGTTGCCCTGGGCCACCACGTTGCCTTCCGCGTCCAGCACGGCGCAGGACAGGTCGGCGGACAGGCTTAGCAGCGGGGAGAACGATGCCCGCATGATTTTCGATTTCATTTCCTCGCAGATGGCGTAAAGCCCGTTGCGGACGACCTCGAAGGTGATGGTGTCCACCGCGGCGGTGGCGGCCGGGTGCGTCTTGTCAGATGCAGGCATGGTCGACCTCGATCTCAAGCATGCCTGACGCCGCGACCTGCACGAGCTGGCCGGGAAGCACGCGCACGGTCGCTCCCGTGTCCTCGATGATGGCGGGCCCGACCATT
>DASZQC010000454.1:0-4157 GCA_035549815.1 Dongiaceae bacterium | reverse complement strand
AAAAGCTGCCGCTGCCCGATGCGTCGGTGGACGTGGCGGCATCGGCGCTGGCGCTGAATTTCGTGCCGGACAAGATCGCGGCGCTGCGCGAGGTCAAGCGCGTGGTCCGGCCGGGCGGCCTCATGTCGTTCTATGTCTGGGATTATCCGGGCGGCGGCATGGGCATGATGAGCGCCTTCTGGAAAGCTGCCATCGCGCTGGATCCCAAGGCCGCGGATCTGGGCGAGAGCGGGCGCTTTCCTTTCTGCACGCCGGAAGGGCTAAGCGCGCTGTGCGCGGAGGCCGGCTGGCCCGCCGTTATCGTGGCGCCGATGGAGATCGAACGGCGCTTCGTCGATTTCGAGGATTACTGGCAGCCTTTCACCTTGGGCGCCGGCCCCGCGCCCGCCTATTGCGCCAGCCTGCCCGAAGAGGCCCGCGCCCGTCTGAAAGCGACGCTGCAGGAGACGCTGGGCACCGCATCGTTCACGCTCCCCGCACGGGCCTGGGCGGTGAAGGCGGCGCGCTAACCTGTTCGCCTGGAGGGAGGAGGGACGCGATCCGCTACCAACTCTCTCCGCCCCACTTGGCGCCGTCGAGCTTGCGCACGCGCGTCTTCTCCACCAGCTCGAGCGGGAAGTTGCGCCAGTTGACGCCCATTTTGCGTTCCGGGTTCTTCTTCACCCGCTGCCAGCAGACCAGGCAGCCGCAATTCTTGCAGCGCACGAAGTTCAGCGCCTTGCGGCCCCACTTATAGGCCTCGGTGCTGCGCGCGCCCTCGATCCTCACCTGCCTCGCCGTGTAATAGGCCCACAGCACGCCATAGCGGCGGCAGATCGAGCAGTTGCAGTCGGTCACGCTGCGCGGGCGGCGCGGCACCGTCACCCGCACGGCGCCACAATGGCAGGTCCCGGTCAGGCTCATCGCTGAAACTCCATCGATATTCCCGGAGAATGGAACCCATTTGGGCTAGTCCGGGCGATTTTCCTTATATTTCCGCCGGCTGACCCCTATATACAGCTTAACCCGCGAATCAATCTCTGGAATCAAATCATGAAGTCGAACGCCTTGCGCAAGGAAGAGCCTGCGCAGCCCGAGCAGCGCCGCATCCGGAACTGCCTCAAATGCAACGACAAGTTCGAGAGCGCCTGGGCCGGCGAGCGCGTCTGCCGCAAGTGCAAGGGCGGCTCGTCCTGGCAGAGCAGCGGCCTGGACGGCATCAGCGCCCGCTCCAGCGGCGGCCGCCGCTAGACGCTACCTCTGCTCCGTCTTTGATTCGAACAGCTAGCGCTGTTCGGCCGCAATTCGTAGCCCCAACGCGATCAGCACAGCGCCGGTGACGCCCTCGATGGCGCGCCGGACGGCGGAGCGGCGCAGGACATCGCCGGCCTTGTCGATCAGCGCGGCATAGAGCGCCAGCCAGGCGAAGGTCATCAGCGCGAAGACCAGCCCCAGGAACATCAGGCTCGCGAAACTGGCTTCTCCCGCCGGCACGAATTGCGGCAGCAGGCTGGCGAAGAACACCGCCATCTTCGGATTGCCGAGGTCGCTGACGATGCCCTGGCGGAAGGCGGCAAGCCTGCCGAGGCGTCGCGCCGGCAGGTTCATCGCGGCGCTGTTGCCGCCGCCTTTGCGGAACGCCTCGCGCAGCGCCAGCACTCCCAGATAGATCAGATAGGCCGCGCCGGCATATTTCAGCGCCAGGAACAAGGGCTCGGAGGCGATCAGCAGCGCCACCAGCCCGATGCTGGTCATCAGCGCCCAGATGGTCTGGCCGACGGCGATCCCGGCCGCGGTCAGGACGCCGCCCCGCCGTCCGCCCAGCAAGGTGTTGCGAATGGTCATGGCCGTGTCCGGCCCCGGCGTCGCGATGACGATGAAGGACACGCCCAGGAAGGCGAGGAACAAGGACATGGCTCGGCTCCGCAAGCGGGACAGCGCCGCCCGATTGTAAAACTCGCCCGAGTGTAGCGGCGTGGAGCCGGGGCGCAACCTCCCCATAAATCCCGATAATTCCGGCATGCCGACAATTCGGGGTTTATTGGGCAATTCTAAAGGTTATCATCGTTCAATATGGGCGTGCTGGCAGCCCATCCCTTTGGCGGCTGCGACGCGAAGGAAACCAGATGGCCGGGGCGGGGAAGTCGGGGGACGCGATCACGGCAGGCGGCGCCGCAAGCGGCGGCGACCTGTATCGCTTCCTGTTCCAGCAGAACCCCACGCCGATGTGGATCTACGAGATCGGCACGCTGCGCTTTCTCGAAGTGAACGAGGCGGCGGTCCGGCGCTACGGCTATACGCGCGACGAATTCCTGGCCATGACCATTGCCGATATCCGGCCGCCCGAGGATCTGCCGCGGCTGCGAGAGATGGTGCGCGACCATCCGCCCGGCTTCCGCGACGCCGGCCTGTGGCGGCATCGCCTGAAATCCGGCGCGCTGATCGACGTCGAGATCCAGTCGGTGGCGATGGCGCTGAACGGCAAGGCCGGCATGCTGGTGATCGCCCGCGACGTGACCGAGCAGGTGCAAGCACTGACGACCTTGCGCGAGGTGGAGGCGCGGTTCCAGGCGGTGGGCGAGAACGCGCCGCTGGCCCTCACCATCAAGGACACCGAAGGCCGCTATCAGTTCTGCAACGCGGAAGCCTTGCGCACGCTGGGCCTCGCCGGCGGGCCGTATCTCGGCAAGACCGCGCGCGAGCTCAGAGGCGATTCCGCCGCCCCGACCGAGGCGATCGAACGCCAGGTCGTCGAAACCGGCGAGACGGTCGTGCGGGAGGTCGACCTGCCGTCCGGCGCCGCGCTGGAGCGCAGCTTGCTGGTGAAGTTCCCGATCCGCGACGCCGATGGCAGGATCGTGGCGGTCGGCGGCTTCGGCATCGACGTCACCAAGCAGAAGCGCGCCGAGCTGGCGCTGCAAAGCAGCGAGGAGCGCTTCAGCCGCGTGGTCGACATGATCGGCGAAGCGATCTGGATCCACGATGCCGGCACCATCATCTTCGCCAATCCCGCCGGCGGTCGGCTGTTCGGCACCAACAATCCGGCGGCGGTGGTCGGGCGCACGCTTTCCGACTTCCTGCATCCGGACGATCGCCCGCGGGTCGAAGACCGCATCAGGTTCCTGCTGCGCGAGGTGAAGCCGCTGCCGCCCACCATGGTGCGCTTCGTCGGCCTGGACCGCGCGGAACGCATCGCCGAGGTGCAGGCGGCACCCCTGCGCCAGGGCGACCGGCTGCTGATCGTCTCCTCGGGCCGCGACGTGACGGAGCGGACGCGCATCGAAGCCTCGCTGCGCGACATCGAGGCGCGGTTCGAGGCGCTGGTGCAAAATGCGCCCATCGCCATCAACATCCGCGATGTGAGCGGACGCTATCGCTATTTGAATGCCGAGGCGGAGCGGGTGATGCGGATTACCGCCGCCGCGTGCCTCGGCAAGACCGCGCGCGACGTGGTCGACGCGGAGACGGCGGCGGCGGCCGAGGCGGCGGACCGCAAGGTCATCGAGACCGGCACGACTCAGGTGATCGAGAGCAGCCTCGCCAGCAAGATTCCCTATGAGAGCACCCTGATGGTGCGGGTGCCGATGCGCAATGCCTCCGGCACCATCATCGGCGTCGGCAGCTTCGGCATCGATGTCACCAAACAGAAACGCGCCGAAACCGCCCTGGCGCAGAGCGAGCAGCGCTACCAGCGCGTCGTCGAGCTGGTGCAGGAGGCGATCTGGATCCATGACCAGGGCGTCCTGATCTTCGCCAATCCGGCGGCGGCACGGCTGTTCGGCACGGCCGATTCGTCGGCGCTGATCGGGCGCAGCGCCTTCGACTTCATCCACGAGGATGATCGCAAGCGGGCTCAGGACCGTACCGCCAAGATGGCGCGCGACGGGCAGGCCCTGCCGCCGACGGAGATGCGCATCGTCGGCCTCGACGGCAAGACGCGCATCGCCGAGCTGCAGGCGGTGCCGTTCCACCAGGAAGGCCGGCAATTGGGCATCGCCTCGGGCCGCGACGTCACCGCGCAGCGCGACGCGGAGACGCGCCTGCTGCAGGTGCAGAAGATGGAGGCGGTGGGCCAGTTGACCGGCGGCATCGCCCACGACTTCAACAACCTGCTGACCATCATCATCGGCGCGCTGGACCAGGATCTGTCGAAGCTGCCGCCCGACCTGGCGGGGTGG
>DASZQC010000453.1:0-2501 GCA_035549815.1 Dongiaceae bacterium | reverse complement strand
GAACGACCGGTCATACCTGCGGTTGCTACGCGATCCCGGCTTTTCCTGGATGCTGCTGGCCCAGTTCCTGGGCGCGCTGAACGACAACATCTATCGCTGGTCGATCACCTTTTTCGCCCTGGATCTGGCGCGGCAGCCGGGCTCCGGCCTCAATCCCGAGGTGTTGGTGGCGTCGATCGGCGTCGCGCTGATGTCGCCGTACCTCATCTTCTCCAACTATGCCGGCCAGCTTGCCGACCGCTATTCCAAGCGCTCGGTCCTGATCGCCACCAAGAGCCTGGAGATCGTCGCCATGTTGGCGGCGCTGAGCGCCTTTTACATCGGCAACATCACCGTCATGATCGTGGTACTGTTCTTCATGGGCGCGCAATCGGCGCTCTACAGCCCGGCCAAATATGGCTGCCTGCCCGAGCTGCTGCCCGACCGCGACCTGTCGCGCGGCAACGCGCTGGTCGAGATGAGCACGTTCCTCGCCATCATCGTCGGCGGCGTCCTGGGCGGCACCATCTACGAGGCCTTCCACGACAATCTGCCGATGATCGGCGTTCTCGTGCTGGTGATCTCCATCATCGGCACGCTGTGCTCTTTCGGCATCGGGCGCACGCCGCCGGGGCGCACCGGCAAGCGGTTCTCCTGGAACCCCGTCGGTGACGTGGCGATCGGCCTGAAGCAGCTCTACGCCAACCGGCGCCTCTGGCTGACCGTCCTGGGCCTCAGCTATTTCTGGTTCGTCGGCGCGCTGATCCAGCAATTGATCCCGCTGTTCGGCGACCAGATCCTGCATACGCAGCCGACCGAGACGCAGTTGCTGGGCGCGGTGATCGCGATTGGCATTGCGATCGGCAGCCTGGCGGCGGGACGGCTGTCCGGCCACAAG
Source organism: Dongiaceae bacterium (assembly GCA_035549815.1). GTDB lineage: Bacteria > Pseudomonadota > Alphaproteobacteria > Dongiales > Dongiaceae > Dongia_A. Next base: position 1,624 of record DASZQC010000453.1, on the reverse strand, counting down.
GTGGAGCTGGGCCTGGTGCCGATCGGCGCCGTCGGCATGGCGATCGGCGCCTTCGTGTTGGCCAGCATCGACAACAGCTATGTCGCCGCCGCGGTGACTTTGGCTTTCCTCGGTTTCTTCGGCGGCTTCTACAGCGTGCCGCTGAACGCCATGCTGCAGCAGAAGGCGGACGAGGATAAACGCGGCCGCTTCATCGCCGCCAACAATGTGATGAACACGCTGGGCATCATCCTGGCCTCCGGTGTGCTGGCGGCGAGCGGCGGATGGCTCGGCCTGTCGCCTAAGGCCAATGCCGTGCTGGCGGGCGTCACGGCGATCCTCGTCATCGGCTACCTGCTGATCCTGTTGCCGGATTTCCTAATCCGCTTCTGCCTGTGGCTGCTGACGCACTCCATCTATCGCATCCGCATCATCGGCCCGGAGAACGTGCCGCTGAACGGGCCGGCCTTGCTGGTCGCCAACCACCTGTCCTTCATCGATGGGTTACTGGTCGGCGCCTGCGTGCAGCGTTTCGTGCGCTTCATGGTCTATGCGCCGTTCTTCAAGCTGCCGGGCCTCGGCAAACTGTTCACGCTGATGCGGGCGATCCCGACCGGCGGTGGCGGGGCGCGCGGCGCCATTGCGGCGGTCCGCCGGGCGCGGGAGGAGATCGAAGGCGGCCACGTCGTCTGCATCTTCGCCGAAGGCGCCATCAGCCGCACCGGCAACATGCTGCCCTTCAAGCGCGGTTTCGAGAAGATCGTCGAGGGGCTGGACGTGCCGATCATCCCGGTGCATCTGGACCAAGTCTGGGGCAGCATCTTCAGCTTCAAGGACGGCAAATTCTTCTGGAAGTGGCCCAGCCGCTTCTTCTATCCGGTCACCATCACCTTCGGCCAGCCGATGCCGGCAGGCACGCGCGCCTTCGACGTGCGGCGCAGGTTGCTGGAGATGGGCGGCGAAGCGTTCCAGCACCGGCGCAAGAGGAGCGACCTGGTGCATGTGCGCTTCATCGCCCAGGCCAAGCGGTCCTGGCGCCGCTTCTGCATGGCGGATTCCGTCGGCCAGAACGTCACCTTCGGCAAGGCGCTGACCGGCGCCGTGCTGCTGGCGCGGCATTTCCGCAAGGCGCTGCCGGAGGATCAGCGGGTCGGCATCCTGCTGCCGGCCTCCGTCGGCGCGGCCCTGGTGAATATGGGGCTGTTGCTGGCCGGCAAGGTGCCGGTCAACCTCAACTTCACCATCGGGCCGGAGGCGATGCAGGCGGCGATCGACAAAGCCGGCATCAAGCACATCATCGCCGCGCGGCCATTCCTCAGCAAAGCCAAGCTGGAGGAACGGCCCGGCATGATCTTCGTCGAGGAGATCATGAAGGGGTTCGGCAAGGCCGAGGCGGCGCTGACCTATCTGCTGCTGCGCGTGTTTCCGGCGCGCGTGGTGCGCAGCTACGCGGGGTCGCCACCGCAGATCCCGGACGATCTCTGCACCATCATGTTCTCCTCCGGTTCCACCGGTGTGCCGAAGGGCGTGATGCTGTCGCATCACAATATCGTCTCCAACCTGGAATCGATCGCGCAGCTTCTTTGGGTGCAGCGCGACGACAAGATGATGGGGATCCTGCCGTTCTTCCATGCCTTCGGTTTTA
>DASZQC010000452.1:0-5553 GCA_035549815.1 Dongiaceae bacterium | reverse complement strand
TCGTGTTGGAGCAGGCCGGCTATCTGTCCGGCCGTGATCAAGGTGATCCGCTGCGCGGCTACGATTTCCGCATCCTGACGCGGCAAGGCGACGGGGCGCCCGGCGGCCGCCACGATTACATCATCAACGGCAACATGATCGCCGGCTTCGGCCTGATCGCGACACCGTCCGACTATGGCGTGACCGGCGTGATGACCTTCGTCGTCAGCCAGTCCGGCAAGGTCTACGAATCCGACCTCGGAGAGGATACGGAGCTCGCCGCCGCGGCGATCCAGCAATTCGACCTGGACGACGGTTGGAGCGTGGTGAAGAAGTAGCGGCGCGCACCTGTTGCGGAAGGGAACGGGTTAACTCAGTCGTCATGCCAAGGCTTGGCCTTGGGGCAACAGAATTTAAAGCGGATCAGACGGGGCTGCTCTACTCGAGGCTATCGAGCGCCAGCTCGGCAGCTTCCCGTGTCGACTCATCCTGCGTCAGCGTCAGCACATGCGCGAGCCACGGCTTGGCGGTGTCGGCGTCCGCCTGGGCCGCGGCGCTGCGCCCGGCGCGCAGGTAAAGGTCGGCCGCTTCCTCGCGCTGCCCGGCGCGTTCGGCCGACAGACCGGCCACCGCCAGCGCCCGCGCCATGCCGCGATAATCCAGCGCTTCCTGGCGGATGTTCGCCGCCTGCAAGGCCGGCCCGCGCGCGCCGGCGAAATCCTGTTGCCGCAGCGCCAGGCGCGCCTGCAATTCCAGCCGGTCCGCCTGGCGCAACGGCGCTGTTGCACCCGCAAGCCGGCCCAAGGCCGCGCGCAGGCCCGCTTCGTCGCCGGCTTCGTCGGCCAGCAGGCCGCGCAGGAAACTGGCGCCGGCGGCGGCATCGGCATCGCCGCCCGCCTCGATCTCGGCAGCGAGCGCATCGGCCTCGTCGCGCCGGCCGAGGCGATAGAGCGCCGTCGCCTCCGCCAGGGTCAAGGATGGAAAGGGCTGGCTGCCGCGCCGGATCAGTTCGGCGCGCGCCTGCCGCGTGGTCGTCAAAGCGCCCTGCGCCTGGTTGGCGCGCAATTGCGCCACCGCGAGGTTGAAGCTGAGATCGCCGATCGCCTTCAGATCGTCGCGCGCCTGCGCCTGTTTCAGCGCCGCCGCGAACTGCGCCGCCGCCTCTTCCGGCCGGTCCAGGCCATAGGCGATGCGGCCGGCCTGCTCATGCCGCGTCAGGGTCTGGTCCGGCGGCGGGCCGGCTGGCTCGGGCTTGGAGCCGCCGCAGGCCGCGAGCAGTAACAGGCACAGGCAACCGATCCGTTTTTTCACGGCAGCACCTGCGAGGGGGAGAATTGCGTCGGCTGCTGCGGCTGCGCGCCGCCGCCACCGAGCAGCCAGGAGCTGCGGATCTGCACGATCAGCCGGTCCAACTGCTCGACGGTGACCTGCAACTGGGTCAGCAGCGCCGGCAAATTGGCGGTGCCGCCTTCGACATTCTTGGCGATCGCCGGCATGCGTTTCGACGCCACTGCCAGATCCTCCAGCACCTTCTGCGCTGCGGCCAAGGTGGAATCGGCCCGCGCGAGCACGCCGGGCACCCCTTCCGGCCCGCCAAGCCGCTGGGTGAGCGCGGTGACGTTGCCGGCGGATTTCTGCAACTCCGCCATCAGCGTGTTCAGCGCCAAAGTGGCATCGCGCGCATAGCCGATGGTGACTTCCACCTGCCGCACCAGCTCGTCGCTGACCAGCAACTGGCCGACGCTGCCCTCGCCGCGATTGATGCGCTCGACAATCTCCGCCAGCGAATGGGTGGCGTTGCCGGCATTGTCCAGGATGGGGAACACCTTCTGGCGCACCTCGTCGATCAGCGCGCTGACGCTGTCGGTCGGGGCGCGCTCGGTGGTCGCCTCGATCACCGCATAGTTCCAATCCATCTCTTCGCCGGTGCCGCGCGAGATGTCGACAAAGGCAGCGCCGGCGACCCCGAATCTGCGGCGGATCACCGCCGTGCTGTCGCGCCGGATAAAGGGGGTCGCCTGCTCGTCCAGGTCGATCATGGCATACATCTGCTGATTGGGGTCGAGGACGATCTGGGTGACCCGGCCGGCGCGGGTGCCCAGGATCTCCACGTCGGCGCCCACCTCCAGCCCTCCGACCCCGGCCGCCGGCAGGATCAGGCGCAGTTCCGAGGTCGGCTTGAACCAGTCGCGCAGCACGCCGGCCTGCAACGCCGCCACGATCATGACCGCAACGGCCGCGATGACCAGCGCGCCGACCCATTCGTCGGTGTGCCGCACCTTGATCATGCCGCCACCTTACGTTCCTTGAGGCCCAGGTGATCGAGGCGCAGGCGATGCGTCGCGGGGAAGGCGGCATTGTCCCACACCAGGCGGCTGCGGGTCAGCCAGATGGCGGCGCCGCCCTGGTCGCGCACCTCGGCGATGCGGTTCAACAAGGCCGGCACCATGTCGTGGTAAAGGCCCTGCACCGGGCTTTCCAGGATCACCAGCTTCGGCTGGCCGACAAAGGCGCGGACATAGCCGGCGCGCGTCAAATCGGCGTGCGACAGGCGCGCGACCGGCCCGCTGGGCAAGCCGGGCAGGCCGAAATGCGCCGCCAGCTCCGCCGCCTCGGCATAGAGCGCATCGAGATCGCCGCGCGTGTGGTGGATCTGGCGCAGCAGGATGTTGGTCGAGGCGTCGAGGAAGCGCAACCAGCCGGGCTCGTTCATCACCCGCCCGATCAGCCCACGCAGGGCATCGGCCATCTCCGGCGGTTGGCGCGACCAGTCGCGTTGCAGGAAACGCACCTCGCCTTCCGCCGGGTGATGCAGGCCGCAGCACAGATCGGCGAAGGCCGCCGCCAATGCCGTGTCGCGCGCGTCGATCAGGGCGAGGTCGCCGGCCTCCAGCACAAAGTCGAGCTTGCCGACGATGCGGCCGAACAATTCGGCGGATCGCACATGGGACAGGCGGAGGATCGAGCCGGTTTGCGCCATGAGCCAGGCCTTCAGATCGCCAGGCTCAACAGGCCGCTGGTCAGCATGACCGCGAGGATGCCGCGGATGAAGCCGCGCGAGATCAGATGGCCGATATCGTCGTCGGGGCTGGCCGACAAGGCGGTGAGGCAGGCGGTCGCGGCGACCAGCAGGCCGATGGCCAGCATCTTGACCGGGAAGACCACGAAGTCGGTCGGGCGCGCGGCGCGCAACACGGTGTCCAGGAACGACCAGATGGAATCCTGCACCACCCCGAACAGGCTGCCGACGGCAAAGCCTACAGCCAAGGTCACCAGGATGAACACGATACCGAGCGTGTAGGCGGCGAGCGCGAAGGCGACACCGCGCGGCAGAGCCAGCAGCGAAAACGGATCGACGCCCTGCGCCTGCAAGGCATGGATCTGCCGCTCCGCCTGCAACTGGCCGAGCTCCGTCAGCATGGCGGCACCGCTGCGCCCCAGCAGCACCACGCCGACCAGCAGGGGTGCCACCTCGCGCAGCAGGATGGTGACCAGGATGGTGCCCAACAGATTCTCCTGGCCCGCCAATTGCAGCCAGTACATGGCCTGATAGACCATGCCGAAACCCATCAGCGCGGCAACGAAGATGGTGGCCGGCAGGCTGCCCAGCAGCGCCGCGCGCAGCACCCGCCGGAACTCCATGCGCACCGAGCGGCGCCAGGCGCGCGGAAACAGCGATTCCCACGCGATCCCCGCCGCCAGCGCCATCAAGGCCAGCACGAAATGCAGCCGCGCGCGCACCAGCCGCCCCAGCCAGGCGAGGCCGCGGCGCGGGCTCCATATCTGATCGTTGACCGGCAGCGCGTTGCTGGAATCGCTCACAACTGCCCCGCCAGCACGAAGGTGCGCGACTGGCCGACGCCCGGCAGATAGAAGGAGCCGCGCGGCCGGAACAGGAAGTCCTGGCGCAGGCGCGCATAGGCGCCGGCACTGGCCTGGATGGCGCCGGGCGCCGCCGAGCGGGCCATGATCTCAGCCGTCTCGATCGCCTCGCCCCACAGGTTGAATTGCTGCAGCTCGCGCCCGACCAGGCAGCCGAAAGCGCTGCCGAAGCCGAGGCCGATGCGGAACTCGGCTCCGGCGCCGGCCAGGTCGGTCAGCAGCGAGAGCTGGTCACGGATGGAAATGGCCGCTTCGGCGATGCGGGTCATCGCCTCCTCATCCTGCTCCAGGCCGGCGGCGGCGATCGCCTCCTGCCCGACCAGCTTGAGGTACGTCACGCCATGCTCGGTGAAGACTTCCTGCAGCAGATCGGCGATGCGCACGGCGAGATTCTCTTCGCCTTCACCGGCCTTCTTGGCCAGCGCCAGCGGGCCGGACAGGCGCAGCACCATGGCCGCGACGTCCGGATGATGCTCCGCCGACAGGTTCGCCCGGTCCGTCGCCGACAAGGCGGGACGCGCCAAGGTCGGACGCGATGGGGCCAAATCGGCCGGCAGGATCGCGCATTCCGCGGCCCCCGCAGGCGCGGCGCGCGTCTTCGCGGCGGCCGTCCCGCGCGCCTGGTCGGGGGCGGCGACCTGCAGGGTCGCGGCGAGCATGGCGGCCAGGGTGCGGAGAAATTCCTTCAATCCGTCGAGGGATGCCGGGTCTTCCAGGCAGATCGCGCCGATCGGCTGTTCGCCGCGCAGCAGCGGCACGATGGCGAGGGAACGGCTGCCCAGCGACTCCATGATCAGAGTGTGGAACTGCGCCGTGCGCTTGTCGGTGGCGGCGTTCTGCACGGTCACCTCATCGCCCTTCTCCAGCAGGTCGAAGAAGGAGGGCAGCTCGCGCCGATGCAGCTCGAACCCGCCGGCATGCCCCTGCCCGTCCCGTTCGTAGCTGTCCGGGCAATGCAGGATCTGGTTGTTCGCGGTCAAGCGCCAGACGCTGGCGCGGCGCGCGCCGGTCACCGTGATCAGCCCTTCGGTCAAGGCCGGCGGCGTCTCGCGGCCGCCTTCGGCAATCTGTTCCGAGACGGCGGCATAGACCGCATTCTGCTGCGACATGTTGCGCCCGCGCTCGGTCATCAGGCGCACCGAGCGGTCGGCACGCACGCCCTGCCGCACCAGCAAGGCGGCCAGCACGATCACCGCCAGCACGATGATCATCGACATCGCCAGCGCCGTCTGGTTGTTGCTGGCGACGAAGCCGATGAAGTCGTCTTCCGGCACCACGATCATGACCCACCATTGGCGGCCGGATCCGGGCAGCGGCGTCACGCTGGAAATGTAGGCGACGCCGTCGCGCTCGATGATGCGGCGGCCCTTGCCTTCGACCCGGAAACGGTCGAAGGCGGCGGTCAGCACAGCGTCGCCCAGTTCGTCGACCTTCGGCGGGACGAATTGGTCGCCGGCCGGCTTGATCAGCTCTTCGGAATGCGGCACGGCGATCAGGCGGCCTTCCCCATCCATGATCAGGGCGCGGCCATGCTCGCCGATCTCCAGCGTGCTCAGGAAACGCGACAGCTCCTCCAGCGTGATGTCGACGCCGAAGACGCGGTCGGATCCGTCCGGCTCGCGAACCTTGGTGGAGACGGTGATGCCGGGCTTGCCGTCGCTGAAAAAGATGTAGATGCCCGTCCAGTAGATG
>DASZQC010000451.1:0-3628 GCA_035549815.1 Dongiaceae bacterium | reverse complement strand
GGAGGGTTAGGGAGGGGGCCAGCTCGATCTTCGTTGCAGAGCGCGGAGCTTCCTGCCAACCCCCGCCCCTGCCCTTCCCCAAGCTTGGGGGAGGGAGAAGAGGCATGGGAGCTTGGAAAGAGCCTGCGTGACTCATTCTCTGTCGCCCTTCCCCAGCTCCAACGCGCGCGCATAGACCTCGCGTTTCGGCCGTCCGGTCGCGGCGCTGACCGTGGCGGCGGCGTCCTTCACGCTCATGCTCTCCAGGGCCTGGCGCAGCAGGGTGTCGAGATCCTGTTCCGCCCCCTGCTCTTCCATTGGCGGGCCGACCACCAGCACGATCTCGCCCTTCGGCGGCCCCTGCTCCGCGTAATGCGCGATCAGCTCCGACAGGGTTCCGCGCCGCACCTCCTCGAACAGCTTGGTCAGTTCCCGCGCCACCGCCGCCGGGCGATCACCCAGCACCGCCTGCAGATCGGCGAGCGAATCCGCGAGGCGCGGCGCGGTCTCGAAAAAGATCAGGGTGACGGGCGCCCGCGCCACTTCCTGGATCGCGGCGCGGCGCGCGCCGGATTTCGGCGGCAGGAACCCGGCGAACAGGAACCGGTCGCTGGGCAATCCCGACAAGGCCAGCGCCATGATCGGCGCGCTCGGTCCCGGCAGCATGGTGACCTTCAGCCCCGCCGCGATCGCCTCCTGCACCAATTTGTAGCCGGGGTCGGAGATCAGCGGCGTGCCGGCGTCGCTGACCAGCGCCACGCGCGCGCCGGCCGCGACCCGGCCGAGCAGCTTGGGCCGCATCTCCGCCGCATTATGGTCATGATAGGCGACCAGCTTCTGCGCGATGCCCAGATGGTGCAGCAATTTGCCGGTCACCCGGCTGTCCTCGCAGGCGATCAGGTCGGCGGATCGCAACCCTTCCAGGGCGCGTTCGGTGATGTCGCCCAGATTGCCGATCGGTGTCGCCACCAGGATAAGGCAGCCGGATTCACTGGCGCTTGAACCACCCGGTTTTTGGCCCGGTTCGCGTTTACTTAACGGGGACGACTGGCTAGGCTTCGGCAAACAGGTTCTTTCGGAAAACAGGACACTTCATGCTGCAGGCGGCGACGCGGTTTTTTGCGCACAAAACCAAATTCCTGGCCGGGTTTTCGGCGGGTGCGCTGCTCTTGGTGCTGGCCGGCTGCGCGCCCAATGTACCGCCGGCAAAGCCGCAAAGCCAAGCGCCCGCCCCCATACCAGCCCCCGTGCCGACCGCGCCCGTCGATACCGGCGTGAAGGTGGGGTTGCTCCTGCCCCTCTCCGGCCAGCAGGCCGCCCTCGGCCGCACCTTGCTGCAGGCGGCGGAGATGGGCCTGTTCGAGGTCGGCGACGAGCGTTTCACCCTGCTGGTCGAGGATACCGCGACCGCCGCCGGCGCCGATTCCGCCGCGCGCAAATTGCTGGCGGGAGGCGCCAGGATCATGCTCGGCCCCGTCTTCGGCGCCGACACCCGCAAGGTGGCGCCGATCGCGACCGCGGCGCGCGTGCCGGTGCTGGCTTTCACCAACGACAAGAGCGCGGCGCAGCCGGGAATCTATGCGCTGGGCGTGACGCCGCAGGCGGAGGTGGAGCGCGTCGTCTCCTATGCGGTAAGCCAGGGCAAGCGTCGCTTCGCCATCCTCTCGCCCGCCTCGCCTTACGGCAACATCGTCAGCGCCGCCTATCGCGAGGCGATCGTGAATGCCGGCGGCACGCTGGCGCAGATGGCGAGCTACGATCCCAACTCGCCGGACTATACCGGCACCGTCGAGCAATTGGGCGCCGCGCATCAGCGCGATCCGTTCGATGCGCTGATGCTGCCGGAAGGCGGCACCAGGCTGCGCCAGCTCGCCCCGCTCCTGCCCGCCTTCCAGATCGGCCAGCAGAATGTGCAGATCCTCGGCACCGGCCTGTGGGCCAACGATCCGGCGATGGCGCAGCAGACCGGCCTGGCCGGCGCCTGGTTCGCCACCACGCCGCCCGACAAATGGCAGGCCTTCGCGCAGCGTTATCAAAGCGTCTATGGCAGCGCGCCCGACCCGCGCGCGGGCCTGGTCTATGACGCGATCACCCTTGTCGTCGCGCTGGCGCAGCAGACGGCGCCGGGGGCGGCCACCGATTTCAATTCGCCCATCCTCGTCAACCCCAACGGCTTCGCCGGCACCACCGGCGTCTTCCGCCTGAACGCCGACGGCACCGTGGACCGCAGCTTGGCCGTGATCGAAGTCCAACCCGGCGGCGGCTACGTGAAGGACAACGCGCAGGGCTCGTTCGCGGCGGCGATCAATTAGGCGAGGCCAGCACTTATTTCTTCGTCATCACCGGGCCGCCACGCAGTGGCGAGACCCGGTGATCCAAGTTACCTTCAGACGCGATGAGCTACTGGGTCTACATCATGGCGAGCAAGCCGTTCGGTACGCTCTATGTGGGCATGACCAGCGAGCTTGTTCATCGCGTTTACCAGCATCGCGAAGGCCTCGTTGACGGCTTCACCAAAGAACACGACGTGAAGATGCTGGTTTGGTACGAAGAGCATGCAACGGCGGCAGCCGCGATCCAGCGCGAGAAAAACATCAAACACTGGCCGCGCGCCTGGAAGGTTGACCTGATCCGCGAAATGAATCCAGAGTGGCGCGATTTGTTCGAAGACATCATGCGCTGAGAGGCACTTGGATTGCCGGGTCAAGCCCGGCAATGACGAATTCTGGGAATGATTTTCTCTTCCGTCATCACCGGGCTTGACCCGGTGATCCAAATTCCTGTCGGCACGCAACGAGAAGGACCCACCCCATGACCAAGACCCATGCCATCCGCGTCGAGAAGCACGGTGGGCCGGAGCAGATGAAGCTGGTCGAGGTCGACCTGCCGGCGCCCGGCAAGGGCGAGGTGCGGCTGAAGAACTTGGCCTGCGGGCTCAACTTCATCGACGTCTATCATCGCACCGGCCTCTATCCGATGAAGCTGCCGACCGGCATCGGGCTCGAGGCGTGCGCCGTCGTGGAAGAGGTGGGCGAGGGGGTCAGCGACCTCAAAGTCGGCGACCGCGTGGCGCACGGCACCGGGCCGCTCGGCGCCTATGCGGAGCGGCGCAATTTCCCGGCCGACAAATTGATCAAGGTGCCGGACGCGATCGACGACAACACCGCCGCGGCGATGATGCTGCAGGGCATGACCGTCGAATACCTGATCTATCGCACGTACCCGGTGCAGAAGGGCGACTTCGTGCTGCTGCATGCCGCCGCCGGCGGCATCGGCACCATCGCCTCGCAATGGCTGAACAAATTGGGCGCGCAGGTGATCGGCACGGCGGGCTCAGCCGACAAGCTGGAGCTCGCCAAGGCGCAAGGCTGCCACCACGTGATCAACTACCGCACCGAGGATTGGGTGAAGCGCATCAAGGAGATCACGAACGGGCAGGGGGTCGCCGTGGTTTATGACGGCGTCGGCAAGGACACCTTCATGCCCTCGCTCGATTGCCTGCGGCCGCGCGGCTACATGGTGACCTTCGGCAACGCCTCTGGCCCGGTGCCGGAAATCTCGCCGCTGCTGCTCAACACCAAGGGCTCGCTGTTCCTGACCCGGCCGAAGTTGATGGACTACACCGCCACCCGCGCCGACCTGGAGCTCA
>DASZQC010000450.1:0-9836 GCA_035549815.1 Dongiaceae bacterium | reverse complement strand
TCGGCGTCGAGGCGTTCAAGGCGGCGAACGGCATCGAAGTGGTGCATGACTATTTCAACTCCGAACAGGAGATGATCACCAAACTGCGCACCAATCCGGGCGCCTATGACGTGGTCCTGACCAATGCGGCGTGGAACTCGGCGGCGTCGGGCGAAGGCCTGATCCAGCCGGTCGACACGGCGAAGATCACCCATTTCGGCGATCTCAGCCCGGCGCTGCGCGATTCCGCGATGCTCAATGCCGACGGCAAGGTGTTTGGCGTGGCCTGGGTGTGGGGCATGACAGCCATCGCCTTCAACACGGAGAAGTTCAAGGCCGCACCGGATTCGGTGGAAGCGCTGTGGGACCCGGCGAATGCCGGCAAGGTCTGCGTCCGCGACGACGCGGTGGAGGCGGTGTCCTATGGCGCCATCGCCACCGGCCAGGACATGAACCGCCCGGCCGATCTGGTCAAAGTGAAGGAGAAGCTGATCGGCCTGAAGAAGCAGATCTCCACCTTGTGGACCTCGGAAGACGAGTGGAACAAGCTGTTCCAGGCGGGCACCTTCGACATCTCGATCTATTGGAGCGGTTCGGCCGCGCGCTCGAAGACCAACTTCAAGCTGCCGGTCGGCTATTACGTGCCGAAAGAGGGTGGCATCGGCTGGTTCGACGGCCTCGCCGTCGCCACCGGCGCGCCGAACGTCGACGGCGCCCACAAGTTCATCGACTACATGATCGACCCGACCTTCTACGTGCAGTGGGCGACCACCGCGGGCGCGCCGGCCTCGGCCAACGTGAAGGCCAACGAGGGCCTGCCGGCCGACGACATGGGCCGCATCATCCACAGCGACCAGGCGGCGATCGGCCGTCTGCAGTTCATGGCGCTGCTGACCGATGAGGAGCGCCAGACCTACAGCGATCTCTGGACCGAAGTGAAGGCGGAGTTCGCGAAATAGCTCACGTCGTTCTCCCTCCCCCGAAACGGGGGAGGGCGGGGCGAGGGGCAGCGAGCGAAGATTGTCTGCCGGTAGAAACACGGCTGCCCCTTTCTAACCTTCCCGCCGCCGACGTATGTCGGCATTCGCCGACGGCCGGTGGAGGGGATCAGAGCGAGCCTTCCAACAAGACGAGCGATTGGTCGGCCGCGCGGCTTTTGTGAGGAACGCATGTCGGTCGCGGATCGGCGAGAGCGTGGAGCGATCCTGGCCCTGACCGGGCCGGCCTATCTGTGGCTGACGGCGACCATCTTCCTGCCGCTGTCGGCGATGCTCTATGTCAGCTTCCTCGACAAGTCGCCGCTGGTGCCGGCGCCCGCCAGCTTCACGCTGAAGCACTACGCGGCGTTTATCGACCGGCCGGTCTATCAACAACTCATGCTCTGGTCGCTGGAGCTGGGCGCCGTCGTCACATTGTTCTGCCTGCTGATCGGCTATCCGGCCGCGCTGGCGTTGGCGAAGGTGGTGAAGGGGCGGTGGCGCGAGGCCCTGTTCCTGATGGTGGTGCTGCCGTTCTGGAGCAACGCGCTGGTGCGCACCTTCTCCTGGACCATGGTGCTGCGCCCGAACGGCCTGGCCGATCAGGCGATCCATGCCGTGGCGCCCGGCCTGCCGGCGCTGGACATTCTCTATTCGTACCCGGCAGTGGTGATCGGGCTGGTGCACTCGTATCTGCCTTACATGATCCTCACCTGCTACATCTCGCTGCAGGCGATCGACGATTCCGTCATCGAGGCGGCGCGCAGCCTCGGCGCCCGGCCGTTCCAGTTGCTGCGCCGGGTGATCTTCCCGATGAGCCTGCCGGGCGTGCTGGCGGGCTCCGCCTTGATCTTCGTGCCGGCGGTCGGCTCGTTCATGGAGCCGCGCATCCTGGGCGGAGGCAAGGTTGCCGTGCTCGGCACCGCGGTGGAGGAGCAATTCACCGTCACCGCCAACTGGCCGTTCGGCGGCGCCTTGTCCTTCATGATGTTGGCCGCGGTGCTGCTGATCTGCCTGATCCTCTATCCCTTCGCGCGCAAGCGCATGGAGGGGTTATGACAAAGGGCATCGGCGCTTGGCTGCTGCAGGCGCATCTGTGGCTGGTGCTGTTTTTTCTCTATGTGCCGATCCTGGTCATGGCGGCGATGGGCTTCAACGCCTCGCCGCTTTACGCGCTGCCGTTTGAGTTCGACCTGGTCTGGTACAAGGCGCTCGCCAGCAACAGCAAGCTGATCAATGCCGGCATCCACAGCATCGGCATCGCAGTGGTGAACACCATCATCGCCACCACGCTCGGCACCATGGCGGCGTTGGCCTTCGCGCGCTATCAATTCCGCGGCAAGACCGTGCTGCAATTGCTGCTGTTCCCGCCGGTGGCGATCCCCTGGCTGGTGATCGGCACGGCGATGCTGGTGTTCTTTTTCTGGACCGGCATCGGCCGCGGCCTGCACGCGATCCTGCTGGGACACGTCGCGCTGTCATTGCCTTACGTGATCGTCGTGGTCGGTGCGCGGCTGGCGACGTTCCCGCGCGCGGTCGAAGAGGCGGCGGCGACCCTGGGGGCGACACCGTGGCAGACTTTCCGCCGCGTCACCGCGCCGATCCTGGCGCCGGGCGTCATCGGCGGCGCGTTGTTCGCTTTCGCCGTGTCGTTCGACCAGTTCGTGATCTCCTACTTCCTGGCGCCGCCCGGCACCACGACGCTGCCGGTCGAGATCTATGGCGCCATCCGCAAGGGCTTCACGCCGGAGATCAACGCCATTTCCACCATCATCATTGTCGTGTCGATGGGGGCGCTGCTGCTGACCGCACGCTTCTATCGCTTCGGCGGGGAGCGCTAGCGTACTCATGAGCGACGTCGTCGTGACCAACGCGGTCAAGAAATATGGCGCCGTCGTCGCCCTGGGCGGCGTCAGCATCCATTTCAAGGAAGGCGAGCTGTTCGGCCTGCTGGGGCCGAGCGGCAGCGGCAAGACCACCTTGCTGCGCGCCATTGCCGGCTTCGTCACGCTGGACGAGGGCGATGTGCTGGTCGATGGACAGGATATCAGCAACGTCCCGGTGCATCTGCGCAACATCGGCATGATGTTCCAGAACTATGCCCTGTTCCCGCACATGTCGGTCGCCGACAACGTCGCCTTCGGGCTCGAGGTGCGCAGCCTGCCCAAGGCGGAGGTGCAGGAGCGGGTGAAGGCGGCGCTTGCCATGGTGCGCCTGACCGGGCTGGAGCAGCGGCGGCCGAAGCAATTGTCCGGCGGCCAGCAGCAGCGCGTGGCCCTGGCGCGCGCCCTGGTCACGCGGCCAAAGGTGCTGCTGCTGGACGAGCCGCTGGGCGCGCTCGACAAGCATCTGCGGCAGGAGATGCAGATCGAGCTGCGCCGCATCCAGCGCGCGGTCGGCATCACCACGATCTTCGTCACGCATGATCAGGAGGAGGCACTGACCCTGTCCGACCGGATCGCGATCTTCGATGCCGGCCGCATCGTCCAGGAAGGCGCGCCGATGGAAGTCTATGAGCGGCCGCGCTCCAAGTTTGCCGCCGGCTTCCTGGGCGAGGCCAATTTCCTGCACGGCAGGATCGAGAGCATGAGCGGCAGCGTGGCGACCATTGCGCTGGAGATCGGCGGCCGTGCGCAATGCGCGGTGGCGGGCGGTGCGGTCGGGCAATCCGTCACGCTGGCTTTGCGGCCGGAGAAGATCAGCTTCGAGGGCGCGGTGAACGGCATCAACCAGGTGCGCGGGCGCGTCACCGACGTGGTTTTCAGCGGCAACAGCACGACCTATCGCGTCGCGGTGGGGGATGCGTCGATGACCTTGTTCCGCCAGAATCTCAGCGGCAATCCCGTGGCGCCGGGCGCGGAGGTCACCTTGTCCTGGTCCGGAGACCATCTGGTGGCGGTGACGCCTTGAAACGGTTGTTCGGGCCGATCCCGCCGGATGCAATCCACCTGGTCGTCGACATGCAGGAGCTGTTCCGCTCGCACCCGGACTGGGGCTCGGCCTCGCTGACCGGCATCGTGCCGCCGATCCAGCGTTTGCTGAAGGCGAAACCGCAGAACGCCTATTTCTCGCGGTTCATTCCGCCGCAGCAGATGGATCACGCGACCGGGGCATGGCGGCGTTACTATCAGCGCTGGCACCGCGTCACGCTTGATCGCATGGATCCCAACCTGGTCAACGTGATAGAGGAGCTGCGCCCGTGGGAGCGCGGCATCGTTGACAAGCTCGGCTATTCCGCGCTCGGCAATCTTGAGTTCCGCCGCCAGGTGACGCAGGCCGAAGGCCGTTGCCTGATCCTGTCCGGCGTCGAGACCGATGTCTGCGTGCTGTCGACGGCGATGGAGGCGATGGATCTGGGGCTGCGCGTGATCCTGCCGTTGGACGCCATCGCAAGCTCCTCCGCCAGGTGCCACGAGCTGGCGTTGCAGATCATCCACGAACGCTTCGACGAGCAGATCGAGTTGGCGACCGTCGACGATATCCTGAATTCCTGGCAGTAGATCAGAGCATCATGGCATTGTCCCTTTCCGCATTGACCGCCGCGGGGCGCGGCTGGAACACCTGGGCGAGCGAATGGCCGGCGCAATTCACGCATCTGCCGCGCGGCTTGACCGTGACGCCGTGCGCCTACGCGGCGAGCAAGAATGCCTTCACCGATTTCGCGGCCGCCGCCGGCGGTGTGTTCTATGGGCCGCGCGCGGTGCGCGGCGAGTATGTGACGCTGCGCCTGAGCCACGCGGGAACGGAGCTGGCGCTGGCTTATGACCAGCCGCTGCCGGACGCTCTGCGTCTCACTTGCGCGACGACCAAGCTCGGCGAGTGGGCGTTGCGTTTCTGGCTCGTCTTGCCCTTCGAATGGCGCCCGGAACCGGATTTGCCGCCGATCCCCTGGCGCTACGACGAACAAACCGGCGTGCTGAGCGCGGACCATCCGCTGCACGGCGCCGTGGCGGTCGTGGCGTCCGCCGTGCCGCTGATGACGACGTTCCACCCGGATATCGCCGCGCTGCGCGCCGAGTTCGAGCGCTTCGGTTATTTCTATCTGGCCTCGCGCGGAACCAGCGGCCACTTGCCGTGCCTGCGCTACAATTTCGAGGAGACGCCGGCGGTCTCGGCGGCGATCGCCTTCGCGCCGACGATTGCGGAGGCGATCGCCAAGGCGCGGCAGGCGCTATCGGCACCGGTGCCGGCCGTGCCGGCGCCGATGCAGCAGGGCAGGGGCGAGCGGGCGCTCGATGCGCTGCGCGACGTGGTCGGCTGGAATTCGGTGTGGGACCCGATCAACAAATGGCCCTACACGTCGCTGTCGCGCGCCTGGGTGGCGCAGAAGTTCGGCGGCTTCGGCCTGTGGCTCGACGACATCTTCTACCATGCCTGGATGGCATCGCTGTTGGACCCGGACATCGCGCGCGAGAACGTCGCGGCGGTGCTGAGCCAGGCGCAGCCGGCGGGCAATTTGCCGTGCCTGATGACCGGCCGCGACGGCTGGGTCGATCGCTCGCAGCCGCCGATCGGCAGCCTGGTGAGCTGGTTCATCGCCGAGCATTCCGGCGATCGCGGCATCATCGATCTCGCCTATGACCGGCTGCTGGCCAACCATGATTGGTGGTTCCGCATGCGCGACGGCAACGGCGACGGATTGTTCGAATGGGGCACGTCGCCCGGCGTCGGCGACGGGCTCTATCGCGGCACCAAGCTGGGCGCGCGCAATGAATCCAGCATGGACAATTCGCCGCTGCACGACGAAGCCGGATTCGATCCGAAGACCGGCACCTTGACCGCCGCCGATGTCGGGCTGAATTCGCTGCTGGTGCTGGATGCCGAGATCCTGGCGCGCTTCGCGGCCGAGCGCGGCGATGCGGCGACGGCGGACCGGCTGCGCCGGCGCGGCGCGGAACTGGCGGAGCGCATCCGCACGCACTTGTGGGACGACGAGCGCAAGGTGTTTGCGAACCGCTTGTGGAACGGCAATTTCATCCGTTCCATCGCGCCGACCAGCTTCTATCCGATCCTGGCCGGCATCGCGACGGAGGAGCAGCGCGCGCATCTGCTGCGCTGGCTGGAGGATCCGCGCAAGTTCGGCGGCGCCTGGCGCCTGCCGTCGGTGACGCGCGACGACCCGGCCTATTTCGACAACGTCTATTGGCGCGGCCGGGTGTGGCCGCCGCTCAACCTGCTGACCTATCTCGGCCTGCGGCGTGCGGGCGAAGCGGCAGCGGCGGAAGGGCTCGCGGCCGCCAGTTACAAGCTGTTCGAAGCGGCCTGGAGCAAGGGCCAGTGCCCGGAGAATTTCAACGCCGAGAGCGGCCAGGCGGACGATCAGCCGGACACCGACCTGTTCTATGGCTGGGGCGGATTGATGCCGCTGATCGCGGTGCTCGAGGTCACGCGCCTGACGCCGTGGGCCGGATGGGAACTCGAACTGAAGTCGGGCGAGTGGCGGGTGGGGCCGCTGCTGATCCGCGGCCGCAGCACGGAGGTGATCGGCAGCGGCGGCTGGACCTTCCTGTTCCAGGACGGCGAGGAGCAGGTCGCGACCTCGATGCGTGGCCGCTGGTCGGAGATTTCGTTGAGCAGCGGGCTGTTTTCGTGCCGCACGAAGGGTGGTGGGGCGCTGCGCCTCAGCCACGCATCGATCCAAGGCTTGATCGAAGCCCTCTATGATGGCCAAACTCTGCCTTGCGAGGTCGCGGCCGACGGCAAGGGTATTGTCTGCAATGTGCCCACCAAGGAGGAGGCCGCCGAGCTCGTGATCCGTTGGCGTTGAGAGCAACGCCGGGAAGGGGAGCTCGGTGATCGTCGTTTTCGGTTCGCTCAATGTAGACCTGACGGTGCCTGTCACGCATCTGCCGGAACCCGGCGAGACCGTGCTGGGCCCCGGTTACCAGATCGTGCCGGGCGGCAAAGGCGCCAACCAGGCGCTGGCCGCGGCGCGCGCCGGCGCCAAGGTGGCGATGGTTGGTCGCGTCGGGCGCGACAGTTTTGCCGATGTGGCCCTGTCCGAACTGCGCGCCGGCGGCGTCGATATCAGCCGCGTCGAGCGCGACGAGCATTCGACCGGCTGCGCCCTCATTGCCGTCGACACCAAGGGCCAGAACCAGATCGTGCTGGCGACCGGCGCCAATGCCGCGGCGCTGGAGCGCCAGGTGCCGGACGAATGGCTGACGCCGGAAACGCTCGTGGTCATGCAGATGGAGGTTTGGCCCGCACAGAACTGGGCGCTGGTGGCGCGCGCGACTGCGCGCGGTGCGCGCGTGCTGCTGAACGCGGCGCCGGCGGGACCGATCCAGGGCATCGCACTGGCTTCGCTCCACTGGCTGATCGTCAACGAGACCGAGGCTGTCGCGGTTGCCGCCGGGCTGGGCTTGGGCCGACTGGAGGCGCGTGCGGCGGCTTCAGCCATCGCCAGTGCTGCAGACATCACTTGCATCGTCACGCTGGGCGGAGAGGGCGCGCTGGCTTTCACGCGCGAAGCGTCGTGGCAGATCAAGGCGCTGCCGATCTCCCCGGTCGATACCACGGCGGCTGGCGACGCCTTCGTCGGAGCCTTCGCGGCGGCGATCGATGCCGGCGCCGCGTTGCCCGATGCCCTGCAAACAGCCTCGATTGCGGGCGGTTTGGCCTGCCTCAATCGCGGTGCGCAGCCTAGTCTGCCGCTGAAAACGGCGATTGACGCGCGTCGCGCGGAACTTTCTCCCGCAGTAAATATTCATGGTTAAAGAAGCGAAAACACGTTGCCCCGCAGCCACTTGCAGCCAAATACAAGATCGTCAATTCGACTTATCCCAGTGTGTTGCAGAAGATTGCGGTTGTCTTAAATCTGATTTAAATTGTTTTCGGGATAGAGAGGGCATGTAACGGATGCAAAATCCGAGGGACACTATTGTGGATGACGGGACGGAACTGCCGATGCCAGAAGAGGCACACGGAGCGGCAGCAGACTTGGACTTCGCTGCGTTCAACGATGCGGCGCCTTCGGGGGCGCTGGATTCATCGGTGACGTTGTCCTTGTCGGAACTCTTGCCGGATTCGAACGGGGAAATCGTCATCGTCAACGGCGGAGATGATCCGCGGCTGCAGATCGTGACTGAGCTGAAGCTGCTGGAATCCGGCGTGGCGAGCGATCACCTGACCGAAGGCGGCATGCAGGTTGCTGGCTTCAATTACTGGGTGTTCGAGGACGGCACCAAGCTGTTCTATTCGCCCAGTCTGGCGATCGAGCTGCAGCACCACGTCTGACGCAGTTTCGCATGTGACGGCGTGAAGCCGCGTGCCCTTGGCCGCGGCTTTTTGCTTGCGGAGATCGTAAGCGGTCCTGAGGTTGCGGCCCGGCTGCCGCTAGGGCAGTTCGCCGTCGTCTTCGGGCGCCAGCACTTCGGTGAGCGAGCTCAGCGACGAGCGCAGCCGCTTGCGCCGCACAAGCTTTTCCTGGGCGGCGGTGGGGAAGTCGGTGAGCACGACGATGCGCTTGCTGATGAGAATGTCGATCAAATCTTCATAAACTCGGATCATTTCCAGATCCGATTGGCGCATGTCCGGGCGCTCGGCCGAACCACCTTGGCCCGCAAAATCTAGGACTTCCGGATGTCCTGCGGGCAGATATTCCCGCGCATCGGGGGTTTGCTCACGATAAAGGGCCGTGATGCGGCCCATCTCATCCCGCGTTACAAATGGCATGGCCCGCTCCCCCGAGGATTAAGGAGCCCTTTACTACGATTGGGGATAGCTCACACCGCATGATTAGCATAGAATGATTGTTCCTCAAGGAAAAACATTGAATAGACGACATTATTAGTCCGACGCATGAGCTCTGCTGACACCGCACTGGTACCCACCACACCACCGCGTGGCCAAGCCGACAGCGCGGCCGCGCGCGCGCCGCAGATGAAGATCATTCATCGTATCGTGCAGCATCGCGGCCGGCGTTATTCGCTGAAACTCGGCGCGGATATCTGGGAGATTCTGGAACGTTCGGCGCAGCGCCGCGGCAAGCGGCTCAACCGCCTGATCGGCGAGATCGCGGAAGGCTGCCCGCCGGGCGCCAATCTGTCGGCCACCTTGCGATCCTACTGCGTGGACGAACTGAAGCTGCAGGTGCGCGATCTCGAGCAGAAGCTGCGTGAAACCTCGATGAGCACGCAGGGCATCTCGGCCGCATCGGTGGCCGATGCCTGCCCGTCGCCGTGCTTCCTGCTGAATGCGCAGAGCCTGGTGCTGAAGACCAACGCGGCGGCGCAGAAATGGCTGTCGATCGACGAAGCGGCGCTGCGCGACAAACCGATCGACCGCTACATGCAGATCAAGGTGCCGGTGCCGCTGCCGCAGATCCTGGAGCAGTATGCCGCCGGCCGCTCCAACGTGTTCCCGGCGCGGGTCATCTGCCTGCGCCCCGGCCGGCTGATCATGGCCAAGGGCAGCATCTGCCCCGCCGTGGTCCGCTCCGAGGGCGATCTGCTGTATTTCCTGATGATCGACGCCGCGGCCTGATCCGGCCCCCCTCTGCGGCGGCAACCCGCCCGAAAACTCCCATTTGGCGCTGATTTTCACTGCCCTCCGGCGGGCAGGCCGGCGCTTGTGACCGGGCTGTGACTCGCAACCGATTGTTGGATGGCGATTCAATGGGTCAAGGCCCCGTTTTGTTGACGCAATTCATCTCGGAGTACCCCCGACTTTTCCTGCTAACATATGGAAATAACGTGGATATTTGGCATTCATCCTCTATTCAGAAACTCTAAAATTCGGTAAAGCTACACATTGGGATATATTTGGATTGTATTTGACCGAATTGCGCACAGCATTGTCACAACCCATAATCCGGCCGCTGAAATTCGGACTTGGGGACTTGGGGTATTCGCGAAAGCGATCCGGATTTCACGCACA
>DASZQC010000449.1:0-2534 GCA_035549815.1 Dongiaceae bacterium | reverse complement strand
CCGATCTGGCTGTTCAGGGCTGGCAAAACGTGGGTCTCCTTGGTCGAGGACAAAGCGATCAGGGTCTGGGTGCGGCCGAAACCGGCCAGCGGCTTTAGCCTATTCGCCAGGAATGCTTCAAGCTGCGCGGTGTCGCGGAGGCGAAGTTTCAACAGATACGAGAACTCGCCGGTGATGTGGTGGCATTCCAGCACTTCGGGCGCGGCCAGCATACCGGCTCGGAATTGATCCTCGGACACGTCGGCCTGGACCACCACCATGACGAAGGCCAGCAGCTTCAGATCGACCGCCGCCGGGTCGATCTCCGCGGTCATGCGCCGGAGCGCTCCATCGGCGCGCAGCCGCTTGAGCCGGTCGTTGACCGTGGAAGCCGACAGGCCGGCTGCGGCGCCGATCTCGGCATAGGTCAGCGCGCCATCGCGCTGGACGCAGTCAAGTATTTTTCGGTCTATAAGGTCCATTTCCGTATTTCATTCGGATAATATCGAAATCCTCCGACATATATGCGCCAAAGGACCGGATTGCAAGCCATTGCCGACGACGGCCGTCTTGATTCACACTTGAATTAACCGGTCGGCCATGGTTGTGGCCCCAGAAAGGCGGACATGAGCGGGATTTTCCCTGCGGTATGCGCGGTCGTGGCGCTTCTGGTCGCGAGCTTCTGCGGTCCGATGGCGGTTGCCCAAGATTCAGCCGCCTACCAGACCGAGTTGCCGCCCGATGCCAAGTTGATTACCGACCCGGCGACCCTGCGCGCCCTCCTGACCGACCGGACCTTGCACGGGATCTATCTGCCGGACGGGTCGCGCTGGCGTGAATTCTCCGCCGGCGATGGGCGCACCATCTGGGACGAAGGCCACTGCATCCGGCCCGGCACATGGCAGATCAGCGGCAGCGTGGTGTGCTACAGGTACCCGAGTTGGGACAACGGCGCGCCGCAATGCTTCATCGTCTATCAGTCGGCGAAGGTGGCGCATTTCGTCGGCCTTGGGGCCGGCGAGCGGTCGCTGGTGAGCAATGCCTACGAGATCCTGGAAGGGAACCCGGACGGCCTGCCGTTGAACGCCACCGAGCCGCTATGCGACGACGTGAATGCGTGAAGCCCTGACTTCGCCACAATACGGCGCTAAAGTTGGAAGAGATATGAAACCTGTACCGAACCGCCCGCCACTCACTCGTTCGCTGCGTTGGTCATTGGCCGTCTGGATGGGCCTGGTGGCTCTGTCGCCCGCGCTCAGCCTGGCGGAGACGCCGGCGCCCGACGACAACCTGCCGCTGGAAATGCCGACCGACGTCGCGCCGGATGCGCAAGCGGTCACCGACGACAACGAGATCAAGCAGATCCTGGACAACCTCACCATCTATGGCCGCTACGTGGATGGCGAGAACTGGATCGAATACCATCTGCCCGACGGGCGGACCGCCTATTGGGAAAAGGGCTGCACCTATCCCGGCAAATGGTGGCTGCAGAACGGGCAGGTCTGCTACGCCTATCCGAACTATCACGACAACGCGCCCAACTGCTTCATCCTGTACCATCGGCCGAGCGGCGAGATCCAATTCGCCGCCATCGCCGATGCCGGATTTAGCTACCTCGCGTCGTTCTCGCTGAAGACGGCGACGGGCAACGATGCCGGCCTGCCGATCGGCGCGCTCAGCCCCTGCGTGGGTGCGTAAGGGAATTGGGCCGGGCGGCCTACGGCATATAGGCCAGCATGGCGCCGACCGCGCCGCCGATCATCAGGGCCACGATGCAGAAGGCCAGCACCTTCATCATGTCGACGGGTGTCGCCGTGACATCGAATTCATCGATATCGTCGCGCAGCGCGACATAGGCCTGGGCGAGCCGGGAGCGGATTTCCGGCGCAGCCATGCCGCGCTCGATATGCACGGTGGCCGAGGTGACGCCGAGGTCATCCTCGTCGACGCCGAAGCGGTCGGCGACGCCGCGGATGTCGGACTTGATCTGGTCCGGCGACTTGTCGGGCGAATGCAGCACGCTGAATTCGCCGGGGCCCGACTTGGACGCCGTGCCGTCGGTCGACAGGTCGAGGATGGCGGCCTCGAGCTCGGCCTCCAGCAGGTCGACATTCTTGTTCTGGAGCTGCGAGCGGCGCCTGCGGTCGCGCAAGGCGGCGATGGCGATGACGGTGAGGTCGAGGGCGGATTCGGATTCCGAGGCCACCATCTCGATCAGACGCATCATACGGTCATCATCGGTGAAGGCGGCGGGGAATTTCGCGTCCTTGATCGCGGCGGCCGAGACGCCGGGGCCGGCAGCGGCGAACAGCAGCCAATAGCTCTCCAGGCCGCTGCTGGGCTCCGCCTGCATCACATAGGGGCGGACGCCGAAGGCCGGGGTCTGCAACTGGATGACACAGCGCGGCGCGATGGAGGTGGCGCTGAGCCGGCGGAAGAATTGCTGGAAATGCTCGATGTCGGTCGCGTGGATGAACTCGGACATCGGCTTGCCGATCATGCCGCGGCCATCCTGACCCAGGTGCAATTCCGCCTGGCCGCGCACTTCGAGAATG
>DASZQC010000448.1:0-11171 GCA_035549815.1 Dongiaceae bacterium | reverse complement strand
AATTGCCAGCCGAGGCCCTCGCGCAGCAACGAACTCAGATAGGTCTGGAACGGGCTGAGAACAAATCCGCCGATGAACAGGATCGCGGTGATCAAAATGGCCGTCGGCTGGAAGAGCGCGCGCAGATCGCCTGGCTGCCGGCGCCCTCCAGGTTCCGAACGCCGCGTGCTGTGACTCCATAATGGCGCCAGGCGCCAAGCCGCCGCGGCCAGCAGCACCGTCGACGCGAGACCCACTGTCAGCCAGGCGGATCGCCAACCCCAGCCCGAAACCAGAGGGGGCACTATCAGTCCGTTCAGGAACACGCCATAGGCGGTGCCGCTCGACATCAAGCCCAGCAGCTTGCCTTGGTGCCGCGCCGGCAGGACATCCGGGGCGATGGCGACGATGGCGATCCAGGTGGCGCCCGCGCAGCCGCCGAAGGCCGCCATCAGCGGCACCATGAAAATCGGATCGGAGACGACCGCCATCGCCAGGAGGCCGGCCGCATTCACGCCGATCGCGATCAGCATGATCCGCATCGGTCCAATGAGCGGCGTCAGGACGCTGGCGAGAAAGGCGGCAACCATCAGCCCGCCTTGCGACAGACCGGTCGAGAGCCCGACGAATTTCTGGTCGAACTGCAGCGCCACCCGCATGTCGGGAATGAGCGCGGCGAAGAGATAGATTCCGAAAGCGTAGGTGACAGCGACGAAGGCGGTGAAGAAGAACGTGATTTCGGTCGGCCCGACCCTGCGGGCCCTGGCTGGCGCGTCCATGTGGGTTCCAGTCGCGGGATGTGCGTGCTCTCGAAGCGATGCTGCAGAAACCAGCTACTCGCGACCCGCCCATCCACGACCAAATTCCGTCCGTCCGCGATGGCGGCCCTGCCGTGCTCGGCCGGACAGACCGGGCCTCAGCCGATCGGCTAGCCGATGGAATCAGGCAGCATCTTGCCGGCCTTGATCTCTTCCTTGCGCTTGGCGACATAGGCGGCAAGGGCTTCGCGGCGGCCCTCGTCCATCGGCGGCGCCTCGTAGCTGCGCAGCAGCTCTTTCCAGATGATGTTGGCACGCTCGGTGCCGGTCTTGCCGCCCGCATTCTGCCAGGTCTGGTAGTTGCGCCAGTCGGACAGCATCGGCTCGTAGAACGCATGCTCGAAGCGCTCCAGCGTGTGGCCCACGCCAAAGAAATGGCCGCCCGGCCCGACCTCGGCGATGGCGCCCAGCGCCATTTCCGCCTCGTCCACCTGGATGGGTTTCAGGAACTCGCGCATGCCCTGCAGCAATTCGGCATCCAGCACCAGCTTCTCGAACGAGGCGGTGAGCCCGCCTTCCATCCAGCCAGCCGCGTGCTCGATCAGATTGACGCCGCCCATGATGGCGCCCCACAGCGACATCATGGATTCATAGGCTGCCTGCACGTCGACGGCGTTGGAGGCGGTCACGTTGCTGGAGCGGTAGGGCACGCCGAGCCGCCGCGCCAATTGCCCGCCCGCCAGGGCAGCCTTGGTGTATTCCGGGGTACCGAAGGCCGGCGCGCCGGAACGCATATCGACGTTCGAGGTGAAGCCACCATAGAGCACCGGCGTGCCCGGCGCGTTGATCTGCGACAGGGCCAGCATCGCCATCGCTTCGGCATGCTGCTGGGTCAGGGCGCCGGCCAGGGTCACCGGACTCATCGCGCCGGAGAGCGTGAAGGGCGTCATCGCCAGCGGCTGCATGGCATTGCCCATGGCCAGCAGCGCCTCGCACATCGGGATATCGAGACGCAGCGGCGAATTGGAATTGATGATGGTGAGAGTGATCGGGTTCTGCCGGATCTCCTCGCGTGTCAGGCCATAGGCGATGCCGCCCATGTTGACCGCGTCTTCGCAGCGATAGGCGCCCAGCGCCCAGCATTGCCAGGTCTTGTCGCTGAGGGTGAGGGCGGCCTCGTAGAAATCGAGATGCCGACTGTCGGCGGGCAGGTCGGTCGGCTCGATCGGGCAGCCGCCTTCCTGGTGCACGACATTCAACTGGTGCACCAGCTTCAGGTAATCGACCATGTCGGCATAGGTGCCGGGCCTTTTTCCCCGGTCGCAATCATGGGCGAAGGCCGGGCCGCCGGTGGCGGCAAAGATGATCTCGCCCTTGCCGCAGCCGATGTCATACGCGCGGTTGCGCGCGCGCATGGTGAAGCTGGCGGGCGCCTTGGCGATGCTGCTTTCGATGAGTTCCGCCTCGAAGCGCACGCGCTGGGTCGCTTCATCGACCTCGCAGCCGGCCTGCTTCAGGATGTTCCGCGCCGGATCCTGCATCACTTCGATGCCGGTCTCGCGCAGCAGCTTCAGCGCGCTGCGGTGGATCGCCTCGACCTGGTCGGTGCTCAGCACCTCGATCGGTCGATAGCGGTTGAAGACACGGGCGAAGGGCAGTTGGCGCACGGCGGCCTGCGGGGCGCGGCGCTCGCGCCGGCGGCCGCTCGACGGGGCGGGGCTCGGAGCCGCGGCCGGAATGACTTCGGTCATGACGCACTTTCCCATGGTGACGAGCGCCCGGCACGGCGGACACCGCGTAGCGAGCCACCGTAAGCTGTATACAGCTTACGCAAGTTTGTCAATTCATTGATATTTTTACGCTTTGTTCTGGACTTGGGGCGGGTTCGGGGCGTCCTCCAACGAGCGGCCCGTCGAGATAGGGGGCAAAGGCGCTGGCCGGGGCGATGAAGCCGACCGGGGCACCGATATCGGGCCGCGGATCGAAGCCGACGATGAGGCCGATCAGGCGCGGCTTGTTGCCGTTCACCAGGGCGACCGGCCCGCCGCTGTCGCCCAGGCGCACCACGCAGGAACTGGTGAAATAGATCGTCGCCAGCTCCGCCGATTCCGCCGGCAGCAGGCTGCAGCGCTCGTGTGGCCGCAGCCGGTCCTTGGCGCCCTGGCCGTAGCCCGCCGAATAGAACTTGGCACCGCGGGCGATCTCTTTCATGGCCTGGTCGAGGGTCATGGGCGCGATCGGGATCGGCGTGACGGACCTGACGGGCTCGACCTGGATGGCCGCCCAGTCGAACGGGATGAGGTCGCGGCCGATCTTGCCCTGGGGCACCTCGCCGCCCTGCACCAGCAAAGCGGTGCCGGATGATTTCGCCACGGCCGAGGAGGATGGCACGAACAGCACCTGATCGGCGGAGACCAGGATGCCCTTGGGATGCAGGCAATGGGCGGCGGTCAGCACCACGTCCGGGCGGATCAGCACGCCGGTGCAATCCTGGTGCGAGCCCTTGACCTCCAGCCGTCCGATAGCCGCCTGCCAATCCGGCTTCGGCGCCGGCACCGGTGGCTGCTCGGGCGGCCGTGCGGCGCAGCCGGCCAGCAGCATGCCACAGGCCAGCGCCGCTGCGATCCAGGCGCGCCCGCCGAAGATGCGCGTTGCCCGCACTCCTTGTCCGATCATGCACGCTCCTCCCGGCATCGTGTCTTATGGCGCGCTTCTACGGCGCGGCCTTGATGGCGTTGTTCAATTGATCGGCAAAGGCGGCGGCGCCGACCGACAGGCTGACCGACCCGTCCGACCGGGTCCAGAAACGCGACACCACGGCGATCAGCCGCCGGTCGGTGTCCTGCTTGCCGATCAGCACCGGGCCGCCGCTGTCGCCATGCATGACCTGGCACGTGGTCATGACCAGGCGGTCGTCGGTTTCCGATTCCAGTTCGCGCCATTCCGGCACCAGCTTGCAATTCTCGCTGCGATAAAGATGATCGCCCAGCGCATAGCCATAACGGCCATAGCCCAGGCTGGACAGGGTCTCGCCGCCCTGCATGCGGCGATCGATTTCCGCCAGCGCCAGCGGCTCCACCGCGATCGGCGCGATGCCGGTGATGGGCGATTCCAGGCGCAGCACCGCCCAATCCACTTCGGTGGGCGTTTGCTCCGGCTTGTCCGGGTCCATCTGCTGGACGCCCAGCGCGACGATCTCCGCGACCCGCACTGTGGGCAGGCGCTGCGCGCCGGCATTGGGGGTGAAGACCAGGGAAGTGGCCGGCAGCTTCTCGCCCTTGGGAAAGATGCAATGGGCGGCCGTCACGATGATGGTCGGGGCTACCAGGGTGGCGGTGCAGGAACTCGAGACGCTCGGCGCATCCAACTGGCCGATGGCGGCGGTCCAGGAAAGCGGGCCGGTGGGGGCGGCCGGCGGCTTGGGCGGCGGCACGCAGCCGGCCAGGACTGCAAGCAGGGCGGCGAAGCCGAGCCGGGCAACAGACCGGTGGCCGGCGGATACGGGATTTCTGGGAAGCGCGTCGGGCACTTGGCGGACCTGGCCTTGGGGGATGATCCAGGATTCTCAGCGGCTTCCAGCCATGTCTGTCAAGCGGGGATGCCCCGCACATAACGCCGCCGCAATTCCTGCCGCTTTGATGCCACATGATTATATCAGGCGATTATATACAGGTGGCCTGGAACTGCTTTAGACAGGCGCGGAACTGGAAAGACGCGGGAATCGACGGGAGCGGCGCGACATCATGCGGAACAGGCACGGCGGCGTTTTGGTGGCCTTGGACACGACCGATCTGGACCAGGCGCGGAGCTGGGCGCGCGCCGCCGCCGGGTCGGTCGCCGGGGTGAAGCTGGGGCTGGAATTCTTCAACGCCCGCGGGCCCGAAGGCGTCCAACGGGTGGCGGAGATGGGTGCCCCCATTTTCCTCGACCTCAAGTTCCACGATATCCCGAACACGGTGGCGGGTGCCGTGCGTGCGGTCGTGCCGCTGCAGCCGGCGATCCTGAATGTCCATGCCGGCGGCGGCCCGGCGATGCTGCGCGCCGCGGGCGACGCGGCAAAGGAGACGGCGGCGAAGCTCGGCATCACGCCGCCGAAGGTGATCGGCGTCACCGTGTTGACCAGCCTCAGCGACGAGGATCTGGCGGCGGTGGGTCAGCCGGCGGCGGCCGACCAGGTGCGCCGGCTGGCGGCGCTGACCCAGGCGTGCGGGCTGGACGGCGTCGTTTGCTCGCCGCACGAGATTGCACAGTTGCGCCATGACCTGGGCCCCGATTTCCTTCTGGTGATTCCCGGCGTGCGCCCTTCCTGGGCGGCGGCGGGCGACCAGAAACGGGTGATGGAACCGCGCCAGGCGATGCAGGCCGGCGCGGACTTCCTGGTCATCGGCCGGCCGATCACCGGTGCCGCCGACCCGGCGGAGGCGGCGCGCCGCATCGCCCGCGAAATCTCCGACGCGGCGGCCTAGAGGACGACATGGTGCCGCGCCGGCAAACCATCCCGGTATTTCTACAGGTGAAGACCGCGTTGCAGATCCTGTGGCAGCAGCGCGACGATGCGTTGCGCCTGGGGCTGATCCCGACGCTGATCGGCTTCGGCGGCTTCCTCTACGGTCAGGAAGCGCTGGTTGTGATGTACAATCTCATGCTCACCGGCATTCCGGTGGAGCCGCCGCCCGGCGTTGCCGGGCCGATCTTCGTTGCCGGCCTCGCGTCGCTGGTGGCGACCTGCCTGCTGATGGTGAACTGGCTGCGGTTTCTGCTGCTGGGGCCGATGGGGGCTGTGGGTATAGGCCTGTCGATCGGCGCGCCGCATGTCCGGTTCTTCTTCACCGTGATCGGCTTCGTCCTGGCGACGACCATCCTGCTGATGGTGCTGATGCAGCCGATGGTGCTTTTGCCGCCGGCGCTGGCGACCATCGGGGTCTTGGTGGTCATTGCCATGGTGCTGATCCTGTTGGCGCGCCTGGCGCCGTTCCTGGTCGGCAAGGCCATCGGCCAGTCCATGTCGCTGAAGCAATCCTGGAATGTCTCGCGCGGCAATGGCGCTTCGGTGGCGGTCAGCCTGATCCTGGTGCAGGTGCCGTTCATGATCGGCTTCACCCTGCTGGAGATGGTGCTCCGCGCCATCGGCTTCATGGATCTGGCGCCGATCGGAACGGTCTTCATCGGCATCATCGGCCAGTTTGCCATGCTGATCTGTCAGGCGAGCATCCTGGCCACGGCCTATCGCCACATGGTCGGTGTGCGCGTGTGATGTGATGGCTGTCGTTGCAAAAATCTGCGGGCTGAAAACGCCGGAGACCGTGGCCGCGGCGGTCGAATATGGCGCCGGCCTGATTGGCTTCAATTTCTATGCCCGTTCGCCGCGTTCGACCGACCCGGCGAATGTGAAGCGCCTCGGCGCGCTGGTGCCGCCGCGGGTGAAGAAGGTCGGCCTGATCGTCGATGAAACGGACGACCGCATTGCGGAGATTCTCGCCGGTTGCGACCTCGATGTGCTGCAACTCCACGGCAAGGAAACGCCACAGCGCGTGGCCGAAATCCGCGCCAGATTCGGCAAGCCGGTGATCAAGGTCATCTCGGTCAGCGCGGCCGAGGATCTGGCGCCGGTCGCCGGCTACGAGCCGCTGGTCGATTACCTGATGTTCGACGCCAAGCCGCCGAAATCCATGGTCGGCGCCTTGCCCGGCGGCAATGCGCTGAGCTTCGACTGGACCCTGCTCGGCGGCCGCAGCTTCGCCAGACCCTGGCTTTTGGCCGGTGGATTGAACCCGGACAATGTGGCCGAAGCGGTCAAAGTGACCGGCGCCCCGATGGTCGATGTCTCGTCCGGGGTCGAGGACCGGCCCGGCGAGAAGAACGTCAGCAAAATCAAGGCCTTCCTGGACGCGACCAGGCGTCTTTAGGTCGCTGGCAGAAGGCCCGCGGCCTTTGACCTTTCCTATCTCCTATGGTTGATTGCAGCCGACTTCAGCATTCGGGATCAGTGCCTTGACCGCCGCCCCCAACCTCGTGCGCAACTCCTATCGCAACGGACCGGACGAATTCGGCCGCTTCGGCATTTTCGGCGGCCGCTTCGTCGCCGAAACGCTGATGCCGCTGATCCTGGAGGTGGAGAAGGCCTACACCGCCGCCAAGAAGGATCAGAGCTTCGCCGACGAGCTCGAATATCTGCGCAAGCATTATATCGGCCGGCCGAGCCCGCTCTATTTCGCCAAGCGCCTGACCGAGCATTTCGGCGGCGCCAAGGTCTATCTGAAGCGCGACGAGCTCAATCACACCGGCTCGCACAAGATCAACAATTGCATCGGCCAGATCCTGCTGGCCCGGCGCATGGGCAAGACCCGCATCATCGCCGAAACCGGCGCCGGCCAGCATGGCGTGGCGACGGCGACGGTGTGCGCGCTCTTCAACCTGCCCTGCACCGTCTATATGGGCGCCACCGACATCGCGCGGCAGCAGCCGAACGTGTTCCGCATGAAGCTGCTGGGTGCGGAGGTCGTGCCGGTTCATTCCGGCACTGCAACCCTGAAAGACGCGATGAACGAAGCGTTGCGCGACTGGGTCGCCAATGTGGAGAATACCTTCTACATCATCGGCACCGTGGCCGGCCCGCATCCGTACCCGGCGATGGTGCGCGACTTCCAGTCGGTGATCGGCAATGAAGTGCGCGAGCAGATGGCGGAAGCCGAAGGGCGCCTGCCCGACACCCTGGTGGCTTGCATCGGCGGCGGCTCCAACGCCATGGGCCTGTTCCATCCGTTCCTCGACGACACCAGCGTGCAGATCTACGGTGTCGAAGCGGGCGGCGAGGGGATCGAGACCGGCAAGCATGCGGCATCCTTGACCGGCGGCCGCCCCGGCGTGCTGCACGGCAACCGTACCTATCTGCTGCAGGATGACGACGGCCAGATCATCGACGCCCACTCGATCTCGGCGGGCCTCGATTATCCCGGCATCGGGCCGGAGCATTCTTGGCTGCACGAGATGAAGCGGGTCAATTACGTCTCCGCCACCGACCAGGAAGCGCTGACCGCGTTCCAGTTGCTGTCGAAGCTCGAAGGCATCATCCCGGCGCTGGAGCCGGCGCATGCCTTGGCCTTTACCTCCAAGCTGGCGCCCAAGCTGCCCAAGGATCATCTGCTGGTGATGAATCTCTGCGGCCGTGGCGACAAGGACATCTTCGCGGTGGCTGAGCGTTTGGGGACCAAGCTATGAGCGCGGATGGGGTCCAGCAACAGAGTGGGACCGGCACGCGCATCGAGCGCCGCTTTGCCGAGCTGCAATCGGCCGGCCGCGCCGCCTTGGTCACCTTCGTCACCGCGGGTGACCCGAATTACGACCTATCGCTGGATCTGGTGCGGCAATTGCCCGCTGCCGGCGCCGATCTGATCGAGCTCGGCATGCCCTTCACCGATCCGATGGCGGACGGGCCGGCGATCCAGGCCTCGTCGTTGCGGGCGCTGAAGAACGGCATGACCCTGCAGAAGACTTTGCAGTTGGTGACCGACTTCCGCGCCCAGGACCAGAAGACGCCGATCATCCTGATGGGCTATTACAACCCGATCTATTCCTGCGGCGTCGACAAGTTCCTGCGCCAGGCGAAAGCCGCCGGCGTCGACGGCCTGATCGTCGTCGATTTGCCGCCCGAGGAAGACGAAGAGCTGTGCCTGCCGGCGCTGAAGGCCGGCCTCAATTTCATCCGCCTGGCGACGCCGACCACCGACGATCAGCGGCTGCCGGCGGTGCTGCGCAATACCTCGGGTTTCGTTTATTACGTCTCGATCGCCGGCATCACCGGCACGCGCTCGGCCGCCAATGCCGACGTCTCGGCGGCGGTGGCGCGGCTGAAGCGGCACACGCAATTGCCGGTCGCGGTCGGGTTCGGCATCAAGACCGCCGAGCAGGCGGAGGCGATCGCCAAGGCGGCCGACGGCGCCGTGGTCGGCTCGGCCTTGGTCAGTTGCATCGCCCAGCACGTGAAGGCGGACGGCAGCGCCTCCAAGAAAGCCGTCACCGACACGCTGGCGCTGGTGCGGGAATTGTCCGGCGGCGTGAAGCGCGCGCGCGGCTAAGGGAGCGGATCCATGAGCTGGCTGACCAACTTCGTCCGACCCAAGATCCGCGCCCTGGTGCGCAAGGCGGACGTGCCGGAGAATCTGTGGGACAAGTGCCCGGCCTGCGGCCAGATGATCTTCCATCGCGAGCTGGAAGCGAACCTGCGTGTCTGCACCCATTGCGGCCATCACATGCGCATCGACGTGAAGCGGCGGCTGGAGCTGCTGTTCGATGGCGGCGCCTATGAGCGCACCGAGACGCCGAAGGTCGAAGTCGATCCGCTGAAGTTCCGCGATCGCAAGAAGTACGCCGACCGCCTGCGGGAAGCGCAGAGCAAGACCGAGGAGCAGGACGCCATCGTCGTCGCCCACGGCCTGGTCGGCGGGCAGAAGGTGGTGGTCGCCGCTTTCAATTTCGATTTCATGGGCGGCTCCATGGGCACCGGCGTGGGCGAAGGGCTGGTGACCGCCTCCGACCTCGCGGTCAAGGAAGGGGCGGCTTTCATCGCCATCCCGGCCTCCGGCGGCGCGCGCATGCAGGAGGGCATCCTGTCGCTGATGCAAATGCCGCGCTCGGTCATCGCCATCGACCGGGTGAAAGAGGCCGGCCTGCCCTTCATCGTGCTGCTGACCGACCCCACCACCGGGGGCGTCACCGCCTCTTTCGCCATGCTGGGCGATATCCACGTGTCGGAGCCCGGCGCGCAGATCGGCTTTGCCGGCGCGCGCGTGATCGAAGAGACCATCCGCGAGAAGCTGCCGGAAGGTTTCCAGCGCGCGGAATATCTGCTGGACCACGGCATCATCGACGTGGTCGTCGCGCGCAAGGATCTGCCGCGCGAGCTCGGCAAGATCATCGGCCTGCTGACCCGCCAACCGAAGCCGGCCGCGGCTTAGGCTGCGCGCGGTCGTAACGCAAGTGCTCCCGCGCCTGCCCCACACTTCGCCGTCATGGTCGTGCCAAGCACGACCATGACGTGATTGCGTTGGATTGATGGCAGCACACAGCGACATCGTCCTTGAGCGCGTCATGCGCCTGCATCCCAAGATCATCGATCTTGGGCTGGGGCGGGTGCAGACGCTGCTGGACCGGCTAGGCAATCCGGAAGCGAAGCTGCCGCCTGTCGTGCATGTGGCCGGCACCAACGGCAAGGGCTCGGTCATCGCCTATCTGCGCGCCATCCTGGAGGCGGCCGGCTATCGCGTGCATGTCTATACCTCGCCGCACCTGGTGCGCTTCCATGAGCGCATCCGCCTGGCCGGCGAGTTGATCGGCGAGCAGGCGCTGATCGATCTGATCGAGGAATGCGAGCGCGCCAACAAGGGCGAGCAGATCACCTTTTTCGAGATCACCACCGCGGCGGCGTTCCTCGCCTTCGCCCGCACGCCTGCCGATATCCTGCTGCTGGAGACCGGGCTTGGCGGCCGCTCCGACGCGACCAACGTGGTGGCGGCACCGCTCGCCACCGTGCTGATGCCGATCTCCATGGATCACATGCAGTTCCTGGGCAACACGCTGGCCAAGATCGCGTTCGAGAAGGCCGGCATCATCAAGCGCGAGCGGCCGGCCATCGTCGGCGTGCAGCCGCCGGAGGCCGCCGCCGTCTTCGCGCAATCCGCTGCCGAGCTAAATGCCCCTTTGTTCCGCCATGGCGCGGAATGGAGCTTCGAGGCCAGCGGCGACGGCCTCGTCTATCGTGAGAAGTCGGGCGAGCTGAAACTGCCGAAGCCAGTGCTGGCCGGCCGCCATCAATTCGCCAACGCGGCGACGGCAATCGCCACGGCGCGGCGGCTGGAGGGATTCACCGCCGCCCCGGCGCATCTCGCGGCCGGGCTGAAGACCGCGCAATGGCCGGCGCGCATGCAGCGCCTGTCGCGCGGACCGCTGCCGGACCTGCTGCCGCCGCGCTGGGAATTGTGGCTCGATGGCGGCCATAACGAGGATGCGGGCCAGATCATCGCCGACATGATCGCCGACTGGCGCAAGGAGGACCCGAAACCGGTCAGCCTGATCTTCGGCATGCTGAACACCAAGGACCCGCTCGCCTTCCTGCGACACCTGGCGCCGGTCGCCGAAGACCTGTCGGCGGTGGCGATCCCCGGCGACCACGCCTCGCTCTCGGTCGAAGACATGGTCGGATTCGCTCGCCAGGCCGGCCTGCCGGCGGACGGATTTGCATCGACGAATGCGGCGTTGAAAGCGGTCATCGGCACGCACGGCAACGCGCCGCGCCGCGTCCTGATCTGCGGCTCGCTCTATCTGGCCGGCACGGTGCTGGCGGATAACGGTTGAGTCTCTCGCCGCGCGTGCAGCCGCGACTTGTTCGGATTTCGTGCCGGAGTTATGCTCTCTTTCCTGCTTGGGGGTGAGGGCATT
>DASZQC010000447.1:0-23574 GCA_035549815.1 Dongiaceae bacterium | reverse complement strand
TGGATGCGGCGGTGCCCGGAAAGGATGGCGGCGGTCATGGCTTCGCGGAACCTGACCCGGCGCACGACACCGTCGCCGCCGCGATGCCTGCCCTTGCCGCCGCTGCCCTTGCGGATCGAGAAGCTGTCGAGCAGGACCGGGAAGCGCCATTCCAGCACTTCGGGATCGGTCAGGCGCGAATTGGTCATGTGGGTCTGCACCGCGTCGGTGCCGTCGAAGCCCGGCCCGGCGCCGGAGCCGCCGGAGACCGTCTCATAATATTGGTGCCGCTCGTTGCCGAAGGTGAAGTTGTTCATCGTGCCCTGGGCGGCCGCCATTACCTTCATCGCACCGTAGAGCGCGTCGGTGATGCATTGCGAGGTCTCGACGTTGCCGGCGACCACGGCCGCCGGATAGATCGGCCGCAGCATACAGCCTTCCGGGATCACAATGTCCAGCGGCTCCAGGCAGCCGGCATTCATCGGGATTTCGTCGTCGATCATGGTGCGGAAGACATAGAGCACGGCGGCCTTGGCCACCGCCGAGGGGGCGTTGAAATTGTTGGTGCGCTGCGGGCTGGTGCCGGTGAAGTCGATCTTCGCCCGCCGCGCCTTGCGGTCCACCGTGACGGTCACGGCGATGTCGGCGCCGTCATCCATCTCGTAGACGAAATGGCCGTCGTTCAGGCGGTCGATGACGCGGCGCACCTGCTCCGCCGCGTTGTCCTTCACATGGCCCATATAGGCGTGCACCACGTCGAGGCCGAATTGCTGCACCATGCGGCGCAGCTCCTGCACGCCGCGCTCATTGGCCGCCACCTGGGCGTTGAGGTCGGCGACATTCTGGTCCGGGTTGCGCGCCGGGTACTTGCCGCTCGCCAGCAGCGCGCGCAGCTCCGCTTCCAGGAAGTGGCCCTGTTCCACCAGCTTGAAATTGTCGATCAGCACGCCTTCTTCCGCCACCTCGCGGCTATCCGGCGGCATGGAGCCCGGCGTGATGCCGCCGATATCGGCATGGTGCCCGCGGCTCGCCACATAGAACAGGATTCGCCCGCCCGCCTCGTCGAACACCGGTGTCACCACCGTGACGTCCGGCAGATGCGTGCCGCCATTATAGGGCGCGTTCAGCACATAGACGTCGCCGGCTTTGATCTTGCCTCGGTTGGCGCGGATGATCGTCTCCACGGATTCGCCCATCGATCCCAGATGCACCGGCATGTGCGGCGCGTTGGCGATGAGCCGCCCCTGCTGGTCGAATAGGGCGCAGGAGAAATCCAGCCGTTCCTTGATGTTGACCGAATAGCTGGTCTTTTCCAGGGTCGAGCCCATCTGCTCGGCGATCGACATGAACAAATTGTTGAAGATCTCCAGCATCACCGGGTCGACGCTGGTGCCGATCGCTGAAGCGCGCGCCAGTTCCGCGCGTCGTTCAACGACCAGGTGTCCGCGCGCGGTGGCAATGGCGGTCCAGCCGGGCTCGACGATGGTGGTGCTGGTCGGCTCCAGGATGATGGCCGGGCCGGCGACTTCCTGGCCCGGGCGCATCTCCGCGCGCTCCAGCACCGGCGCCTGGTGATGCGCGCCCTCGGCCCAGAACGGGACGCGCGCTTTCGGCGCGGCATCCGCGCGTTGGGCCTGCGCCAGCACCGGATCGGCGACCGCTTCGGTCTTGCCGATCGCCTCGATGCTGACGGAATCAATGATCAGCGCCTTGTCCGGCACGATAAAGCCGTAGCGGCGACGGTGCGCCTCTTCGAAACTAGCCTTGATCGTCGCCAGATCACCGAACTCCGCCAGCAGCGGCGTGTCGGTGCCGGCATATTTGATATGCACCTGGCGCTCGACCGTGATGGCCGGCTCCTCCAGCCCTTGCGCCGCCAGTTCCGCTCTTCCCTCCTGCGCCAGCGCGTTCAGCGCATCCGCCAGCACCGGCAGCGCCGCTGCGTTCAGCTCCATCTCGATGGTGCGGTGGCGCAAGGCGCGCACGTCGGCGAGGCCCATGCCGTAGGCAGAGAGCACACCGGCAAAGGGATGCAGGAAGATGCGCTTCATGCCGAGCTCGTCGGCCACGCGGCAGGCATGCTGGCCCCCCGCGCCGCCGAAGCATGCGAGCGTATATTTGCTGACATCATAGCCGCGCTGGATGGAAATCTCCTTGATCGCGTTCGCCATGTTGGCGACGGCGATGCGCAGGAATCCCTCCGCCGCCTCTTCCGCCGAGACGGGCTTGTCGCTGACGCGCGAGACTTCCGCCGCCAGCACCTTGAACTTCTCGGCCACCACCTCGCGGTCGAGCGGCGCTGTCGCATTCGCGCCGAAAATCTTCGGGAAGAAATCGGGATTGAGCCGTCCCAGCATCACGTTGCAATCGGTCACGGTCAGCGGTCCGCCGCGGCGATAGCTGGCGGGGCCTGGATTGGCGCCGGCCGAATCCGGTCCGACCCGCAGCCGCGCGCCGTCGAAATGCAAGATGGAGCCGCCGCCCGCCGCGACGGTGTTGATCTGCATCATCGGCGCGCGCACCCGCACCCCGGCGACCTGGGCATCGAAGCTGCGCTCATACGCGCCGCTCCAATGCGAGACGTCGGTGGAGGTGCCGCCCATGTCGAAGCCGATGATGCGGTCGAAACCGGCCAAGCGCGCGGTCTCCACCGCGCCGACGATGCCGCCCGCCGGGCCGGACAGGATGCTGTCCTTGCCCTGGAACTTCATCGCGTCGGTCAGGCCGCCATTCGACTGCATGAACATCAGCCGCGTGGTGTCGTTGCCGATCTCCGCCGCCACCTGGTCGACATAGCGCCGCAGGATCGGCGACAGATAGGCGTCAACCACGGTGGTGTCGCCGCGGCTGACCAGCTTCATCAGCGGCGAGACCTGATGGCTGACCGAGATCTGCCTGAAGCCCAGTTCCTGCGCGATCTCCGCCAGCACACGTTCGTGGTGCGTGTGGCGGAAACCATGCATCAGCAGGATAGCTACGCTCTGGTAGCCGCGTCCCTTCGCCACTGCCAGGTCGCGCCGCGCGGCGGCCGCGTCCAACGGCCGCAGCACTTCGCCCTCCGCTGTCACCCGTTCGTCAACCTCGATCGCCTCGGCATAGAGCAGCTCCGGCAGCTTGATCTGGCGGGCGAAGATCTTGGGCCGGTTCTGGTAGGCGATGCGCAAAGCGTCGCGGAAGCCCCGGGTGATGACCAGGAGGGTGCGCTCGCCCTTGCGCTCCAAGAGCGCGTTGGTGGCGACGGTGGTGCCCATCTTGATGGCTGCGACGCTCTCCGGGATGGCCGCGCCGGGCTTCAGGCCCAGCACGTCACGGATGCCCTGGATCGCGGCATCGCGATAGCGCTCCGGATTCTCCGACAGCAATTTGTGGGTCAGCAGCGCGCCGTCCGGCCGCTTGGCCACGATGTCTGTGAAAGTGCCGCCGCGATCGATCCAGAATTGCCAGCCGTTCATCACGAAACCCTTGAAAAGGTCGCATTTTCCTGCGACCAAGCGCCCCGCTCGAACCCTCGGGCGGGGCTGGCCGACTATAACGCCTAAGAGAGGTGCGTGCAGCCTTGGCGGGACGGCCTCCGGCGGTTCTGGTCCGGGCCCGGACGGGAGAAGCCACAATTTCATCATGAGTATTTGGGGCAAAATCATCGGCGGGGCGGCAGGCTTCGCCCTCGGCGGGCCGCTGGGGGCGCTGCTGGGCGCTATTGCCGGCCACGCAGTGGATGTGCGCCGCGACCAGGCGGACGAGGTCGAGCAGCAGACGCTGGACGACCGTTCCTCGACCAAGCAGATCGCCTTCACCATCGCCGTCATCGTGCTAGGCGCCAAGATGGCCAAGGCCGACGGCATCGTCAGCCGCGCCGAAGTCGCGGCCTTCAAGGAAGTATTCCACGTGCCCCAGCACGAGCTGGCGAACGTGGGCAAGTTGTTCGACCAGGCGAAGAGCGACCCGGCCGGCTTCGAGCCCTATGCCAAGCAGGTGGCCCGTATGTTCAAGAAGGGTCATCCGGTGCTGGAGGAACTGCTCGACGGCCTGTTCCACATCGCCAAGGCGGACGGCCGCGTGCACGACGCGGAGATCGCGTATCTGAAGAACGTCGGCAGGCATCTCGGCTTTGACGAGGCGGAGTTCGCCCGCATCCGCGAAAGCCATCTGGGACCGGACAAGGCGGACCCCTATACCATCCTCGGCATCACCCGCACCGCAAGCAACGAAGAGATCAAGCTGGCCTGGCGCAAGCTGGTGCGCGACAACCATCCGGACAAATTGATGGCGGAAGGCCTGCCGGCGGAATTCGTGGCGATGGCGAACGAAAAGGTCGCCACCATCAACGCGGCCTACGACCGGGTTTCCAAAGAACGCGGCTTCAACTGAGCTGATCCCGACATGCCCGCCGCCACGCCGCAACTTGCGATCCGCAATGCCGCCATCACGTTCGGCGGCAAGCCGCTGTTCGACGGCATCGACGTGACGCTCGGCCGCGGCGAGCGCGTCTGCCTGGTGGGCGCCAACGGCTCCGGCAAGTCGACGATCCTCAAGGCGCTGGCGGGCGAGCTCGAGCTGGATCGCGGCGAGCGCTTCGTACAGCCGGGCACCCGCATTGGCTATCTGCCGCAGGGCGCCGACCTCAGCCAGGGCGGCAGCGTGGCGGAATATGTGGCAGGCGGCGGCTACGGCCTGACCCCGGACGATTACCGTGTCGCCACCTTGCTGGATCACGTGCAGCTCGACGGCGCGCGCGATCTCAAGAGCCTGTCGGGCGGCGAAGGACGGCGCGCGGCGCTGGCGCGCACCCTGGCCGCCGAGCCGGACCTGCTGCTGCTGGATGAGCCGACCAACCATCTCGATCTGCCGACCATCCAGTGGCTGGAAGAGGAACTTGCGGCGTTTCCCGGCGGCATCCTGATGATCAGCCACGACCGCGCCTTCCTGCGCCGGTTGACCCAGCGCCTGCTGTGGCTGGATCGCGGCCGCATGTTCGAGCGCGACGGCGGCTTCGACGGGTTCGAGGAATGGTCGCAGAACATCGCCGACCAGGAAGCGGCCGAATTCCGCCGCCTGGAGAAGCGCATCGAGCAGGAGGAGTATTGGCTGCGCCGCGGCGTCACCGCGCGACGCTCGCGCAACGAAGGCCGCCGGCGCAATCTCTTCGCGCTGCGCAAGCAGAAGGCCGAGAGCCTGAAGAGTCGCGGCCGCGCCAAGCTGCAGGTGACCGAAGCCGAGCTGGGCGGCAGGCTGGCGATCGAGGCCATCGACATCAGCAAGCATTTCACCCGCCCGGACGGATCGCAGGTGGAAATCGTCGACGGCTTCTCCACCCGCATCATGCGCGGCGACCGGGTCGGCATCCTGGGGCCCAACGGCGCCGGCAAGACGACCTTGATCAAGCTGCTGACCGGCGTCGACCAGCCCGACAGCGGCGAGGTGCGCCTGGGCCTCGGCATCGCGCCGATCTATCTGGACCAGCGCCGCGAGACCTTCGACCTCGACAAGACCTTGTGGGAGACGCTGGCGCCGGGAGGTGGCGATTCCATCCTGGTCAACGGCGCGCAACGCCACATCGTCGGGTATTTGCGCGACTTCCTGTTCGACGAGCGGCAGGCCACCATGCCGGTGCGCGCTTTGTCGGGCGGCGAGCGTGCGCGCCTGATGCTGGCGAAACTATTCGCCAAGCCGAGCAACCTGATCGTGCTGGACGAGCCAACCAACGACCTCGACATGGACACGCTGGACCTCTTGCAAGACGTACTGTCGGACTATGACGGCACGCTGCTGCTGGTCAGCCACGACCGCGATTTCCTGGACCGGCTGGTGACCAGCACCATCGCCGTCGAAGGCAATGGCGACGTGCAGGAATATGCCGGCGGCTATAGCGACTATGTGATCCAGCGCGGCGAGCGCGAGGCGGCGAAGCCGGCAGCGAAGAAGGCCGAGCCGAAGCGGGTCGATCCTGTGCGCGAACCCGCCCCGGCGGCGGCCAAGTTCTCCATGAAGGAGCAGCGCGAGCTGACCGACATCACCGCCAGGCTCGACAAGCTGCATGGCGAGATTTCCACCATCGAGGCCGCCCTGGCCGATCCCGCCATCTATCAGCGCGACCCCGCCAAGGCGGCGCAGGCCGGCGCCCTGCTGGCCCGCAAGCGCGACGAACTGCACGTTGCTGAAGAGCGCTGGCTGGAGCTGGAAGAAAAGCGCGCCGTGCTTGCGAATGGCGCGGGCAAATGATGAGAATAGACCTCGGGATGCACCCCAAACAAAACACCGTCATGGTCGGACTTGGTCCGACCATCCACGAGTTCCATCCTTGATGACGGCTACGATCCTTGGAGCTTTGACGTCCGTGATTCCGCCCTGCATCGGCAAACTCGTGGATGGTCGCGCCAAGCGCGACCATGACGATCGGGGGAGCGGCATGACAAATCCATGTCTCGCAGGCCTTTCATGAAAATCACCCGCGTCACCGCCTGGCGGCAGGATCAGCCGTTCCGCGACGGGCCCTATGTCTGTTCCGGCAACCGGGTCGCGCTCGGTTTCGAATCCAGCATCGTGCGCATCGACGCCGATAATGGCCTGAGCGGCTGGGGCGAGATGTCGCCGCTCGGCTCCTTCTATGCGCCATCCTTCGCCGCAGGTGCGCGCGCCGGCATCGCCGAGCTGGCGCCGAAGCTGATCGACCTCGACGCTTCCTCCTGGCGCGCCCTGGAAGCGAAGCTCGAGGCGGAGATGATGGGCCAGCCCTATGTGAAGGCGGCCATCGACATGGCGCTATGGGACCTGCGCGCCCGCGCCGCCGGCTTGCCGCTGGCGGAGATGCTGGGCGGCCGTTTCGGCAAGAGCGTCGATCTCTATCGCTCGATCTCCCAGGACACGCCGGACAAGATGGCGATCCGCGCGAAGAAGTATGTCGCGGAAGGCTATCGTCGCCTGCAGGTGAAGGTCGGCGGCGACCCGCGCGTCGATGTCGAGCGCCTGGCCGCCGTGCGCGACGCGGTGGGCGCGGATTTCACGCTGTTCTGCGACGCCAATGGCGGCTGGACCCGCGGCGATGCCCGCCTGTTCCTGGCGGCGGTGCGCGACCAGGCGTTCCATATGGAACAGCCCTGCATGGCGTACGAGGATTGCGCGGCCTTGCGGGCGCATTGCGCGCAGCCGATGGTGCTGGATGAGAGCATCGACAGCCTGCCGGCCCTCTTGCGCGCGCATCACGATGGCGTCGCCGACGGCGTCACCATCAAGATCGCGCGCGTCGGCGGTGTCGGCAAGGCCGCGCGGCTGCGCGATATCTGCGTCGATCTGAAGCTGCCGGTCACCGTCGAGGATACCGGCGGGGCCGAGATCGACACGGCCGCGATGGCGCATCTGTCGCTGTCGACGCCGGAGGAACTGCGCCTGCATACGGTCGATTTCCACAATTGGGTGACGATCGGCCACGGGCGCGGATTGCCGCCCTGCCGCGACGGCAAGCTGTTCGCGCCGGACGGGCCGGGCCTGGGGATCGACGTCGATGTCGCGGCGCTGGGCCAGCCCTTTGTCGAGGCAAAGGCCTAATCGTGCTGCCGCATCACATTGCGATGATGGTGCTGGTCCAGATGCTCTGGGGCGCCAATTTCGCCATCGCCAAGTTCGGGTTGGATTCCTTTTCGCCGATCTTCTTCGTCGCTTTGCGCTTCGCGCTGGTGGCGGTCTTCCTGGTCTTCATCGTCGGGCTGCCACGGCGCGACATGCTGCTGCGGTTACTGCCGCTCTCCGTCACCATGGGCGTGATGCATTTCACGCTGATGTTCCTGGGCATGGCGCGGCTGGATGCGGCCACGTCCTCCATCGCGGTGCAGTTGCAGACGCCCTTCGCCGCCATCATGGCCGCGTTCTTCTTCAACGAGACGCTGGGCTGGCGCCGCATCCTCGGCATGGTGATCGCTTTTGCCGGCGTGCTGCTGATCGCGGGCGAGCCGCGTTTTTCCAGCGACCCCTGGCCGCTGCTGTCGGTCATCGGCGCGGCTTTGGCCTGGGCCGTCGCCAACATCCAGGTGAAGGCGCTGGGCGACGAGGTCGACGCGGTGACGCTGAACGGCTGGATCGCCCTGCTGGCGGCGCCGCAGCTCCTC
This sequence comes from Dongiaceae bacterium, assembly GCA_035549815.1. GTDB lineage: Bacteria > Pseudomonadota > Alphaproteobacteria > Dongiales > Dongiaceae > Dongia_A. Next base: position 15,496 of record DASZQC010000447.1, on the reverse strand, counting down.
ATCGCCTCCTACCTGATCGAGGGGCCGCAATGGCAGCAGTTGATCGAGGCGACCGGGATCAGTTGGGGCGCCTTGCTGTTCCAGGCCATCGTGATCGCCATTTTCACCTATTGGATCTGGTACAACATGATGCGGCGCTATCCGGTGAACCAGGTCATGCCCTTCACCCTGCTGCTGCCCCTGATGGGGGTCGCCGGCGGGGCCTTGTTGCGCGGCGAGGATGTCACCTGGCACATGGTGGTCGGCGGCTTGGCGACCGTGGCGGGGGTGGCCATTATCGTGCTACGCAGGCCCGCCGTTGTGGCGCCTTCGACCAAGACCGGAATCTAAGACTTTTCCATGCCCGAAGACCTCAAGACCAGCCACCCGACCAGCCAGCCCGCCAGCCAGCCGATCAGCCAGCCGGCCGAGCCGCTCCAGATCACCGACCTGCCCTCACCCAACTTCGACGAAAGGCCGGCCGGCCAGAAGGTCGACATCCTGGTGCTGCATTACACCGGCATGCCGGACGGGCCCCAGGCGATCCGCCGCCTGCGCGACCCGCAGGCCAAGGTCAGCGCCCACTATGTCATCGAAGTGGACGGCAGCGTCTCGCGTCTGGTGGCGGAGGAGAAGCGCGCCTGGCATGCGGGGGTGAGCTGCTGGAAGGGCGAGCGCGACATCAATGCCCGCTCCATCGGCATCGAGATCGTCAATCCCGGCCATGAATTCGGCTATCGCCCGTTCCAACTGGTGCAGATGGATGCGCTGGTGGCGCTGATCAAGGACATCAAGACCCGCCACGACATCCCGCCGGAGCGCGTGCTGGGCCATTCCGACGTGGCGCCGTTCCGCAAACAGGACCCCGGCGAGCTGTTCGACTGGTATCGCCTGCATGTCGAAGGCATCGCCATCTGGCCGACGCCAAAGCTGGTGAACTGGACCGACGACCAGTTCCTGGAAGCCTTGCAGATCTACGGCTATGACGTGACCGGCCCGGCCAATCTGCCGCCGAATGTCGACCGCAAGGCCATCGCGCGGGCCTGCTGCATCGCCTTTTGCCGGCATTTCCGCCCGGCGGTGATGAAGGCCACCCCGGACCCGGAGATGAAGACGATCCTGGCCGGCTTGGTTGACAAGCTTCGCGGACGTCCCTAGCTAAACCCCGCCAGACGGCTGGATGGCCGCTGCCGCCGCGGCTTGTTCGCGGCGGTGGAGGAAAGTCCGGGCTCCACGGGAAGACGGTGCCGGGTAACGCCCGGCGGGAGCGATCCCAGGGACAGTGCCACAGAGAACAGACCGCCGCAGCTTGCTGCGGCAAGGGTGAAACGGTGCGGTAAGAGCGCACCGCGGGGCCGGTAACGGTTCCGGCACGGCAAACCCCACCGGGAGCAAGACCAGATAGGAGAATGGGGCCGGGCAACCGGTCCAGGCGCCTTTCCGCGCCAGATTCTCGGGTAGGTCGCGCGAGGCGCCCGGCGACGGGCGTCCCAGAGGAATGGCTATCCACGGGCGGCAACGCCCCGGACAGAACCCGGCTTACAGGCCGTCTGGCATCCTTAACCCGCTGAAATCATTTCCTAAAGCACCCCGTCGAGCCCTCGCCCGAGGATGCTGCCCATACCTATATGAGTCGGGAGCCAGCGGCGGCGGAGATTGCTCCACTCTCTTGGGCCTGGCCGGGTGAACTGACCAGTCGTGTGAAGGTCGCTCCGTAAATAATTGTTAACATTGTCTTCTCATTCGCCACAAGACTTAACGAAAAGTCAAAAATCCAATATTTTCCAGAGAGTTACGGAGCTTTCCCATTGACGCCCATTCTAGCCCATGCTATCCCATGATCGCCGGAATGTTTCCCATCCCTGAACAGGCGCGAGACGGGCGCGCCCATCGCAGGACGGGAGGGTCCGGCGGGGCGGCAGAGGGATCGCGCGGGGCGTCCACTGCGCGCCACTTGCACAGGACTGCGGGCACTACCGCAGCGGATCGAGGGGCGAGCTCGAATCGTCATGGCACTGTTCATCGACACGTTCGTGAACAAGATCGACCGGAAGGGCCGCGTCTCCGTCCCGGCCACGTTCCGCGCCGCGCTCGCCGCGCAACCGTCCCAAATGGCCTTCCAGGGCATCGTCGCGTTCCCGTCTTTCAAATTTCCCGCCTTGCATTGCGCCGGCATGGATTGGATGAGCGCGCTCATCGACAGCACGGCGAATGTCGATCTCTTCTCCGCCGAGCATGACGATCTCACCGCGTCCTTGTTCTCCGACGCGAAGCAATTGCCGTTCGACGGCGAAGGCCGCGTGCTGCTGCCGGAATCGCTCTGCGCGCATGCGAGCCTGACCGAGAACGCGGCCTTCGCCGGCCGCGGCCGTTATTTCGAGATTTGGGAGCCCAAGGCGCTCGAAGCCTACAAGGCGGAAGCACGACAGCGCGCCGCCGAGCAGCAGCGCACGCTGCGCCAAAATCCGGATCAAGGGAGCGGACAATGAGCGGCGCGGCGACAGACAACGCCGCCCCGCACCGCCCGGTCCTGCTTGCCGAAGTGATTGAGGCTCTGTCACCGCAGGACGGCGCGATCTATGTCGACGGCACGTTCGGCGCCGGCGGCTACAGCCGCGCGCTGCTCGACGCCGCGCATTGCACCGTGTGGGCGATCGACCGCGATCCCGCCGCGGTGAAAGAGGCGCAGCCGCTGATCGACCGTTATGAAGGCCGGCTGCACATCATCCAGGGCCGCTTCGGCGACATGGTGGAGCTGCTGAAGGCGCGCGGCATCCAGGCGGTGCAGGGCGTCACGCTCGATCTCGGCGTCTCCTCGATGCAGTTGGACCGCGCCGAGCGCGGCTTCTCCTTCCGCTTCGAAGGCCCGCTCGACATGCGCATGGAAAGCGCCGGGCAGAGCGCCGCCGATCTGGTGAACGAGATGGCCGAGCGGCCGCTGGCCGACCTGATCTTCACCTTCGGCGAAGAGAAGAAGGCGCGCCGCATCGCCAAGGCGATCGTCGCCGCGCGCACCTTGGCGCCGATCCACACCACGCAGCAGCTTGCCGAGATCGTGCGCCGCGCCATCGGTCCCGCCGGCGGCGATCGCATCGACCCCGCCACCCGCACCTTCCAGGCGCTGCGCATCGCGGTGAATGACGAGTTGGGCGAGATCGACCGCGGCCTCGCCGCCGCGGAGCGGATGCTGGCGCCGGGCGGGCGCATGGCCATCGTCTCATTCCACTCGCTGGAAGATCGCCGCGTGAAGCAGTTCCTGCGCGACCGCGCCGGGCGCAACCCGAAAGGCTCGCGCCACTTGCCGGAGATCGCCAGCGACCGCGAACCCACTTTGCGCCTGGTAGCACCCGGCGGCATCGAGCCCGGCGAGCGCGAGGTGCGCGAGAACCCCCGGGCGCGATCGGCGCGCCTGCGCATCGCCGAGCGCACCGAGGCAGAACTGGAGGCCGCATGATCCGCGTCAGCGTCCTGGTCTGGACCATCATCCTCGCCCTGCTCGGCGTCGGCCTGTTCCAGGTGAAATACAACGTGCAGGCCAAGGAGCGCGAGCTGCGCGACGTGCGCCGGCAGATCGAGGTCAACCTCACCTCCATCCACGTTCTGGAGGCGGAGTGGAGCTATCTCAACGATCCGCTGCGCCTGGCCGATCTCGCGCGCCGTCACACCGACTTGCTGCCGACTACACCGAACCAGATCGGCGACATCGCCAGCCTGCCGCCGCGCCAGCCGGACCAGCCCCCATTGGATCAACCTTTGGCGCCGCCCGAGCTCGCGCCGGATCAGACGGCGCCCAACGCGGACAAGCCGGCCGAGGCCACTCCGCCGCTGCTCTCCAGTGCCGAGCCGCAGAACACCGCGCCGGAAAATCCGCTGCCCGCGCCGAAGCCGGCCGCACAGCAGCCCGTTGTTCAGGCGCCCACCGCGCCGATCGTGCCGGTGAAGGCGGAAGCGGCCGAAGCCCTGCCGCAGCAGCCGGCCGAGCCGAAACCGCTGAAGCCGAAGGACGAGCAGGCCGAGGCCGACGCCATGATCGACGCTATCCTGGCCGACATGGAGAAGGCGCAAGGCGCGCCGGCCGCCAGTGGTCAAGCGGGGGGCACGCAATGATCCGCCGCGGCAAGAAGCAGGATCTCGGACCGGATCTGACAGCGCGCGCGCCGCAGCCGGTGATTAACCCGATCGCCTTGCAGATGGAACCCGACGGCCCGCGCAAGCGTGCGCTCGAAGTGAGCCACAGCCGCGTGATGCTGGGCGCCGGCCTGTTCGCCGTCGTCTTCGTCGTCATCGCCGTGCGCCTGGTCGCCATCACCCTGTTGCCCGACAGCGCCGACGCCGCGATCGCCACCCCGACCAAGATCAAGACCACCGACCGCGCCGACATCGTCGACCGCAACGGCGTGGTGCTGGCCACCAGCCTGACCACCGCTTCGCTCTACGCCAACCCGAAGCAGATCCAGGACCCGGACCAGACGGCGGAGATGCTGAACAGCGTCCTGCCGGACCTCAACATCGCTTCGACCGCGGCGAAGCTGGACAGCGACCGCGGCTTCATCTGGCTGAAGCGCAACCTGACGCCGCGCCAGCAACAGGCGGTCAACCGCCTGGGCCTGCCCGGCATCTATTTCCAGGCGGAGACCAAGCGGGTCTATCCGCAGGGCAGCCTGACCGCGCATATCGTCGGTTTCTCCGACGTCGACAGCCGCGGCCTCGCCGGCGTGGAAAAGAGCTTCGACGACATGCTGCAGGGCGGCGACCGGCCGCTGCAGCTCTCCATCGACGTGCGCCTGCAGCACATCATGCATGAGGAGCTGAGCCACCAGATCGACGAGTTCCACGGCATCGGCGGCGCCGGCATCATCCTCGACCTGAAAACCGGTGAAGTGCTCGCGCTGGTCTCGCTGCCTGATTTCGATCCGGCGAAGCCTGGCGAGGCCAGCGACGATGCGCGTTTCAACCGCGCTACGCTCGGCCTCTACGAGATGGGCTCCACCTTCAAGATCTTCAACACCGCCATCGCGCTCGACAGCGGCACCGTGACGCTCGCCGACGGCTTCGATGCGACCAAGCCGATCAAGATCGGCCGTTACAGCATTGACGATTACCACGGCAAGCATCGCTTCCTGACCATTCCGGAGATCTTTACCTATTCCTCCAACATCGGCTCCGCGAAGATGGCCGACCTGTTCGGCGCGGAGATGCAGCAGGCCTACCTGAAGCGCTTCGGCCTGATGGACAAGTCGCCGATCGAACTGAGCGACGTGGGCGACCCCTTCTATCCCAGCGCCAAGGATTGGAAGCGGGTCAACACCATGACCGTCTCCTTCGGTCACGGCATCTCGGTCAACACCATCCAGCTCATTACCGCGGTCGGCGCCGTCGTCAATCACGGCATCCTGCGCGAGCCGACCTTGCTGAAGCGCGAGCCCGGCGAAGTGCCGGAGGGCGTGCGCGTGGTGTCCGAACAGACCTCGGACCAGTTGCGGCAATTGATGCGCCTCGTCGTGCAGATCGGCACCGGCAAGAAGGCCAATGCCCCGGGCTATCTGGTGGGCGGCAAGACCGGCACCGCCGACAAGCAGAAGGGCCACGGCTATGCGCAGAATTCGCGCCTCGCCTCCTTCGTCGCCGCCTTCCCGATGAACGATCCGCGCTTCGCCATCGTCGCCATGGTCGACGAGCCGAAGCCGACCTCCTACAGCTACGGCTATGCGACGGCCGGCTGGGTGACGGCGCCGGTGATCGGCGCGGTGGTCGAGCGCATGGCGCCGCTCTATGGCTTGAAACCCGTTCCCGACGATGCGCCCGAGGCCTACAACCCCCTGGTCGGCATGGTCGCCGACTACGATTCGCCGGCCTCAAAAAAGGCGCAATCACCGATCAAACCAGTGAACGTTCCGGCGTCGAACAAGATCGGCGCCGATGGCGCGGTGACGCCGGTGAGCGCGTCGACGCAGCCATCACCCCAATCGGAGATCCCGCTTGCGGCTGAATGACCTGATGTCCGGGATCGACGATCTGCGCCTGGTGGCCGGCGCGGGCGACGTGACCGTGCGATCGGTCGCGCTGGATTCGCGCAAGGTGAAGGCCGGCGCATTGTTCGCCGCGCTGCCGGGCCAGAAGGTCGAAGGCGCCGCCTTCGCGGCCGCGGCCGCCGCGGCCGGCGCCGTCGCCATCCTGGCGCCTGCCGACAGCAAGCTGCCCGCCCTGCCGGGCGATGTCGCGGTGATCGAAGCGAAAGAGCCGCGCCGCGCGCTGGCGCTGATCGCTTCGCGCTTCTTCGCCCGCCAACCGCAGACCATCGCCGCGGTCACCGGCACCGGCGGCAAGACCTCCACCGTCGCCTTCACCAGGCAGCTCTGGTCGCTGGAAGGTCGCGAGGCCGCGAGCCTCGGCACTTTGGGCGTCATCTCCAAGAACGTGAACGATCCCGGCTCGCTCACCACGCCGGACACGGTCGCCTTGCATGAATGGCTGGCGCGCCTTGCGGATGCCGGAATCACCAACCTGGCGATGGAGGCGTCGAGCCATGGCCTCGACCAGCACCGGCTGGACGGTGTGCGCGTGACGGCCGCCGCCTTCACCAACCTGTCGCAGGACCATCTCGACTATCACCAGACCATGGAAGCGTATTTCGCCGCCAAGCTGCGCCTGTTTGCCGAGTTGCTGCCGGAAGGCGGCACGGCGGTGATCAATGCGCGCCTGCCGCAGGCGCAGAGCCTGATCAACATCGCGCGCCAGCGCCGGCAGCAGCCGATCACCTTTGGCGGCGCCGGCTCCGACATCGCCCTGCGCAAGCTGCGCCCGACGCCGCAGGGCCAGGTGCTGGAGATCGAGTTGTTCGGCCAGAAGCGCACAACGGAATTCCCGGTGGCGGGCGGCTTCCAGGCGGAGAACCTGCTGGCGGCGCTGGGCCTCGTCATCGGCACCGGCTCCGACGCCGACAAGATCATCGGCCTGGTCTCGCGCCTCAGCGGCGTGCCGGGCCGCATCGAGCATGTGGCGGACACGCCGGGCGGCGGCGCGGTCTATGTCGATTACGCGCACAAGCCCGGTGCGCTGGAAGCCGTGCTCGGCACCCTGCGCCCGCACGCGGCGAAGCGCCTGATCGTGGTGTTCGGCTGCGGCGGCGACCGCGACCGCGGCAAGCGCCCGATTATGGGCGAGATCGCCACCCGCCTGGCCGACCGGGTCATCGTCACCGACGATAATCCGCGCAGCGAAGTTCCCGCCGCCATCCGCGCCGAGATCCTGGCCAAGGCACCGGGCGCCATCGAAGTGGGCGACCGTGCCGAGGCGATCCGCCTCGCGATGCATGAGATGCAGCCGGGCGACCTGCTGGTCATCGCCGGCAAGGGGCACGAAACCTATCAGATCGTCGGCGACAAGACCTATCCGTTCGATGATGCGGCTGTGGCGCGCCAGGTGGCGCAGGAGCTGGGCGCCGAGAAAGCGCGGGTGCTGCAATGAGCAAGCCCGTGCTCTGGAAATCCGCCGACATCGCCGCCGCCGTGAACGGCAAGCTGACCGGCAGCTTCGCCGCCACCGGCGTGTCGATCGATTCCCGCAATATCGAGCCGGGCGACCTGTTCGTCGCTTTGCAGGGCCCGAGCTTCGACGGCAACGATTTCGCCGCCTCCGCCTTGCAGCGCGGCGCCGCCGGCGTGCTGATCCATCGTCGTGGCAAGGATCTGCCGGCCAAGGCGCCGGCGGTTGAAGTGGCGGACACGATGCGCGCGCTGGAGGATCTGGGCCGCGCCTCGCGCGCCCGCACCGAGGCGAAGATCGTCGCGGTGACCGGCAGCGTCGGCAAGACCAGCACCAAGGAAGCCTTGCGCGCGGTGCTGTCCCAGTTCGGCGCGACCTATGCCAGCGTCGGCAACCTGAACAACCAGTGGGGCGCGCCGCTGAGCCTGTCGCGCATGCCGGCGGACAGCCGCTTCGGCGTGTTCGAGCTCGGCATGAATCATGCCGGCGAGATCTCGCCTCTGTCGCAGATGGTGCGGCCGCATGTGGCGGTGATCACCACGGTGGAGCCGGTGCATATCGAGTTCTTCGCCTCGGTCGAAGGCATCGCCGATGCGAAAGCGGAAATCTTCGACGGTCTGCTGCCCGGCGGCGCCGCCGTGCTGCCCTTCGACAACGCGCATTTCGCGCGGCTGGAGGACAAGGCCCGGCGCATGGGCGCGCGCATCCTCTCCTTCGGCACCAAGGATGGCGCCTGGGCCCGAATGATCGACTGCGAGGTGAGCGCGCAGGGCACGCAGGTGAGCGCCGAGATCGGCGGCAAGCGCCTGCGCTATCGCATCGCGGCGCTGGGCGCGCACCAGGCGCTGAACAGCGTCGCGGTGCTGGCCGCCGCCTTCGCCCTCGATCTCGATCTGGATCATGCCCTGCCCGGCTTCGGCGCTTTCGAGGCGCTGAAGGGCCGCGGCAAGCGCGAGGCGCTGCACATCCAGGGCGGCGCCATCGAGCTGATCGACGAAGGTTACAACGCCTCTCCCGCCTCGGTGCGCGCGGCGCTGCGTCTGCTCGGCGAGTTGCCGACGACGTTCGGTGGCCGCCGCGTCGTGGTGCTGGGCGACATGCGCGAGCTGGGCGAAAGCGGCGCACAGCTACATCGTGAGCTGGCGCCGGATTTGAGCGCTGCAAAGGTCGACCAGGCCTTCCTGGTCGGGCCGCTGATGCAGGGCCTCTACGAGTTGCTGCCGGCCGCGATGCGCGCCGCGCACAAGCCGAGTTCCGACGCGATGGTGGAAACCCTGGTCGCCGCCATCCGGCCGGGCGACACGGTTCTGATCAAGGGATCACTGGGGACGCGCATGGCGCCGCTGGTCGAAGCGGTGCGGGCGCTGGGCAAAAGCGCGGCCAAAGTCGCCGCCAACGGTCACTGAGGGGAGAAGACGGGGGATGCTGTTCAACTTGCTCGCGCCGCTGGCAGATGAGTGGTCGCCGCTGAATGTGTTCCGCTACCAGACCTTCCGCAGCGGCAGCGCCATCCTGTTCGCCTTCTTCATGACGCTCTATATCGGTCCCCACATCATCCGCTGGCTGAAGCTGAAGCAGCGCGAGGGTCAGCCGATCCGCGAGGACGGCCCGGAATCCCACCTGCTGACCAAGAAGGGCACGCCCACCATGGGCGGCCTCATGTTCCTGATCTCCGCCTGCGTCACCACCCTGCTGTGGGCCGATCTCAGCAACGGCTATGTCTGGGTGGTGCTGTGGGTGACCTTGGGCTATGGCGCCATCGGCTTCGGCGACGATTTCCTGAAGCTCACCAAGCGCAACACCAAGGGCCTGCCCGGCCGCGCCAAGCTGGTCGCGCAATTCCTGATCGGCTTGGTCGCGGCGGTCTGGGTTGCCTGGATCGCGCCGGAGCCGCTGTCGAGCGGCCTCGCGGTGCCGTTCTTCAAGGATCTGCTGATCCCCTTCGGCTTCTTCTTCCCGCTGTTCACCACCTTGGTGATGATGGGCTCGTCCAACGCGGTCAACCTGACCGACGGGCTGGACGGCCTCGCCATCGTACCGGTGATGATGACGGCGGCGAGCCTCGGCTTCATCGCCTATGTCGCCGGCAACTTCAATTTCGCCGTCTACCTGCAACTGCATCACGTGGTCGGCGCCGGCGAGTTGGCGGTGTTCTGCGGCGCCTTGTGCGGCGCGGGCTTGGGCTTCCTGTGGTTCAACGCGCCGCCGGCCATGGTGTTCATGGGCGATACCGGCTCGCTCAGCATGGGTGGCGCGCTCGGCGCCATCGCCGTCATCACCAAGCACGAGCTGGTGCTCGCCATCATCGGCGGCGTGTTCGTGCTGGAGACCGTTTCCGTCATCGTGCAGGTCGTCTCGTTCAAGACCACCGGCCGCCGCGTGTTCCGCATGGCGCCGCTGCACCATCACTTCGAGAAGAAGGGCTGGGCGGAACCGACCATCGTCATCCGTTTCTGGATCATCGCCGCGGTGCTGGCGTTGATCGGCCTTGCCACCTTGAAACTGCGCTAAGGAACCGCACGCAACCGTGACCACATCGCTCCGCATTCCCGGCGTTGAAGGCAAGATCGTTGCCGTCCTCGGCCTCGGCCGCACGGGCGCCGCGACGGTCGCCGCCTTGTCGGCGAGCGAAGCGACGGTCTGGGCGTGGGACGACAATGAGAAGGCCCGCGGTTCCGTCGCGCCGGAACTTCTGGTCGATCCGGCCGCGGCGGATTGGCGCATGCCCGAGATGCTGGTGATGAGCCCGGGCATCCCGCACACGCACCCCGCGCCGCATCCGGCGGCGGCGGCGGCGAAGTCGGCGGGAAAACCCATTCTGGGCGATATCGAGCTGCTGTTCCGCGCCATGCCGACGCCGCGCTATGTCGGCATCACGGGAACCAACGGCAAGTCGACCACCACCACTTTGATCGCGCACATCCTGCGCCAGGCGGGCAAGACCATCGAGGTCGGCGGAAATTTGGGCCAGGCCGCCTTGTCGCTGCAACCTTTGCCGGGCGACGGGATTTATGTGCTCGAGCTTTCGTCGTACCAGTTGGAGTTGACCCCGAGCGCGATCTGCGACGTCGCCATCCTTCTCAACATCACACCGGACCACCTGTCTCGCCACGGCGGGATGGATGGCTACATCGACGCCAAGGCGTTGATCCTGCGTCCCAAGGGCCGTTCTTCGATCGGCGTCCTTGGCGTCGATGACCAATTCTGCCGCGATCTCTTCACCAAACTGAAGGACGCCGGCCGCAAGCTGATCCCGATCTCGGTCGAGCGCGCGGTTCCCGGCGGCGTCGACGCCGTCAACGGGAACCTGGTCGACCGAATGGGCGGCGCGCCCATCGAGGTCACCGACCTCACGACCATCGCCGCCCTGCCCGGCAGCCACAATTGGCAGAACGCGGCCGCCGCCTATGTGGCGACGCGCGCCATGGGCCTGGACCGCGCCCACATCGTCGCCGGATTGCAGAGCTATCCGGGCTTGGCGCACCGACAGGAGCTCATCTCCACCATCGGTTCCGTCCGCTATGTCAATGACAGCAAGGCGACCAATGCCGACGCGGCCGCGAAGGCGCTGGTCTGCTACGACGACATTTACTGGATCATCGGCGGGCAAGCGAAGGAAGGCGGCATCGGCAGCCTGCAGAGCTTCTTCCCGCGCGTGCGCCATGCGTACCTGATCGGCGAAGCGGCGCCCTTGTTCGCCAAGCAGCTCGGCAAGTTCGTGCCCTTCACCCAGTGCGGCACCCTGGACAAGGCCGTCGCCGCCGCACATGCGCACGCGCAACGGGATCGCAAGACCGGCGCCGTCGTGCTGCTGTCGCCCGCCTGCGCCTCGTGGGATCAGTATCCGAACTTCGAGGCGCGCGGCGATCATTTCCGCAAGCTGGTGCTGGGCCTCGCCGCACAAAACAGCGGCAAGGGGGCGGCATGAGCACCTTCAGCCGCGCCACCAATTTCAGCCGCGCCGACCGCTCCATCCTGGGCCTGTGGTGGTGGACGGTCGACCGCTGGACGCTCGCCACCATCGGCGTGTTGATGTTCATGGGCGCGATCCTGGTGCTGGCAGCGAGCCCGGCCGTCGCCACGCGCATCGGGCTCGATTCCTTCCACATGGTGCGGCAGCACTATGTGATGCTGCCGGCGGCTCTGGCGCTGGTGATCGGCATTTCCATGCTGTCGCCGAAGCAGATCCGCCGCCTGGGCGTGGTTCTGTTCCTGGTCTTCCTCGGCCTCACCTCGCTGACGCTGTTCTATGGCGCGGAGATCAAGGGCGCGACGCGCTGGATTTCGGTCGGGCCCTTGTCGCTGCAGCCTTCCGAGTTCCTGAAGCCGACCTTCGCCATCTTCGCCGCCTGGATGTTCTCGCTGAAGCTCCACGAGCATGGCGTGCCGGGCAATCTCATCGCCATCGCGGCCTACGGCATCGTCGTCGGCATCCTGTTGCAGCAGCCGGACCTCGGCATGACCGCGGTCATCACCGCCACCTGGTTCGCGCAGTTCTTCGTCGCCGGCCTGCCGTTCATCTGGGTGATCCTGCTGGGCGGCATCGCCATCTCCGGCATCTTCGGCGCCTATTACATGTTCCCGCACGTGCATGAGCGCGTGGACCAGTTCCTGAAAGGCACCGGCGATTCCTACCAGATCGACCGCGCGCTGGAGGCGTTCCAGAATGGCGGCCTCTATGGCCGCGGCCCGGGCGAAGGCTCGGTCAAGCTGGTGTTGCCCGACGCGCATTCCGATTTCATCTTCGCCGTCGCCGGCGAGGAGTTCGGCCTGATCGTCTGCCTGATCATCGTGGCCTGCTTCGCTTTCATCGTGCTGCGCGCCATGTCGCGCATCGTCGCTGAGCACAACATGTTCGTGCTGCTGGCGGTGACCGGCCTGGCGACCGGTTTCGGGCTGCAGGCGGTGATCAACATGGCATCCAGCCTGCACCTGATGCCGACCAAGGGCATGACCCTGCCCTTCATCTCCTATGGCGGCTCCTCGATCGTCGCCATCGCGCTCGGCGTCGGCATGCTGCTGGCCCTCACGCGCAAGCGCTTTCCGGGGAGCGTCGACGCATGATGGCCTCGACCGCGCCCCTGATCCTGCTTGCGGCCGGCGGTACCGGCGGCCACATGGTCCCGGCGGAGGCTTTGGCGCGCAGCCTGTTGATGCGCGGCCTGCGCGTGGCGCTGGCGACGGATGAGCGCGGCGGCGGCTTCGGCGATCGCCTGCCCCAGGTTGAGGTGCATCGCATCGCCTCCGGTGGCGTCGCCGGCAAAGGCATCGTGCCGAAGCTGCGCAATCTCGCACGCCTCGGCCTGGGCGTACTGCAATCGCGCGGCCTGCTGCGCCGCCTCTATCCTGCGGTCTTGGTGGGCTTCGGCGGCTATCCGTCGGTGCCGCCGCTCTGGTCGGCGCAGCGCGCCGAAATTCCCACCATCCTGCACGAGCAGAACGCGGTGATGGGCCGCGCCAACCGGTTCCTGGCGCCGCGCGCCGCCCGCCTGGCCTTGAGCTTCGAGACGGTGAAGTTCGCCGACCGCGTCGCCGCGGGCCGCCGCTCGTTCACCGGCAACCCGGTGCGCGCGGAAATCTCCGCCATCTCGGAGACACCGTACACGGCGCCGCGCGCCGGCGAGGCGATCAATCTCTTCGTCATGGGCGGGTCACTGGGCGCCAGCATCTTCGCCACCATCGTGCCGGAAGCGATCGGCCTGCTGCCGCCGGAGCTGCGCGGCCGCCTGCGCATCGCCCAACAGGCGCGCGCCAACGATCTGGAGATCGCGCGCAAGGCCTATGACAGCCTCGGCATGCAGGTCGAGCTGCAGCCTTTCTTCAACGACGTGCCCGACCGCCTGGCGCGGGCGCATCTGCTGATCTGCCGCTCCGGCGCTTCCACCGTCGCGGAGCTGACCGCCGCCGGCCGGCCCGGCATCCTGGTGCCGCTGCCGCATTCCATCGACGATCACCAGATGGCCAACGCCCGCGCGCTGGAAGCGGCGGGCGGCGGCTGGGTGATGCCGCAGACCGAACTCTCGCCGCGTCGCCTGGCAGACAAGCTGCAGGCCTTGCTCGGCGAGCCGGCGACCCTGGAGCGCGCCGCCGCCGCGGCAAAGCAGATGGGCCAGCGCGACGCCGCCGAGCGCCTGGCCGACCTGGTGATCGGCGCCCTGTCGGCCGACGTGCAGCAGGACTTGCGGGAGGGTCGGCACTGATGCGCGCCCTTCCCCTCGACATCGGCATCATCCATTTCGTCGGCATCGGCGGCATCGGCATGAGCGGCATCGCCGAGATCCTGCACAATCTCGGCTACAAGGTGCGTGGCAGCGACTTAAGCGACTCCTACGTCACCAAGCATCTGCGCGAGGTCGGCATCCCGCTGGAGATCGGCCACCGCGCCGAGAACCTGGGCGACGCCGAAGTCGTCGTCGTCTCTTCCGCGGTGAAGCCGGACAATCCGGAAGTGGTCGCCGCGCGGGCCAAGCTGCTGCCGGTGGTGCGGCGCGCCGAGATGCTGGCCGAGCTGATGCGGCTGAAATGGTCGGTCGCGGTCGGCGGCACCCACGGCAAGACCACGACCACCTCCATGGTCGCGGCCCTGATCGACGCGGCGCATCTCGACCCGACCGTGATCAATGGCGGCATCATCAACAATTACGGCACCAATGCGCGTCTGGGCGCCGGCGACTGGATGGTGGTGGAGGCGGACGAATCCGACGGCACCTTCGTGAAGCTGCCGGCGGTCATCGCCATCGTCACCAACATGGACCCGGAGCATCTCGACCATTACGGCTCGGTCGAGGCGATGAACCGCGCCTATGAGGAATTCGTCCACAACATCCCGTTCTACGGCTTCGCGGTGTTGTGCATCGACCATCACGTGGTGCAGGCGATGATCCCGCGCCTCAGCGACCGCCGCATCATCACCTATGGCTTCTCGCCCCAGGCCGACGTGCGCGCGGTCAATCTGCGCCTCGATCCGGGCGGCAGCACCTATGACGTGATCATCAACGACCGCTTCCGCGAGACCATCCGCGAGATCAAGGACGTGCGCCTGCCGATGGTGGGCGAGCACAATGTGCAGAACAGCCTGGCCGCCATCACCGTCGCCAACGAGATGCATATCGGCGACGAGGTGATCCGCCAGGGCTTCGCCGGATTCGGCGGCGTCAAGCGCCGCTTCACCAAGACCGGCGAGGCCAACGGCGTCACCGTGATCGACGATTACGGCCACCATCCGGTGGAAATCGCCGCGGTGCTGAAGGCGGCGCGGCAAGCGACGCAGGGCAAGGTCATCGCCGTGGTGCAGCCGCACCGCTACACCCGCCTGCAGAAGCTGTTCGAGGAATTCTGCACCTGCTTCAACGACGCCGACCACGTGATCGTCGCCGACGTCTATCCGGCGGGCGAGCCGCCGATCGAGGGCGTGAACGGCGGAGCGCTGGCCGAGGGCCTGCGCGCGCGCGGCCATCGCCATGTCGAACATCTGACCGACCCCAAGCACCTGGCGCAACTGGTGGCGCCGCTGGCGACGGCCGGCGACCTGGTCGTGTGCCTGGGCGCCGGCAGCATCACCTATTGGGCCGCGGCCCTGCCGGCGGAATTGCAGGCGCTGCAAAAGCAACCTTCGATCCGGGCGAAAGCATGATGGCGATGGCAAAATCCGAGACGCGCCTGATCGATCGCCTGCCGCAGGTCCGCGGCCGGCTGAGCGAAGGGTCGCTGCTGTCCGCCGTCACCTGGTTCCGGGTCGGCGGGCCGGCTGAAGTTCTGTTCAAGCCGGCGGATCGCGAGGATTTGGCGCAGTTCCTGAAGATGAAGCCGGCCGACGTCAAGGTGACGGTGATCGGCGTCGGCTCCAACCTGCTGGTGCGCGACGGCGGCATCCCGGGCGTGGTCATCCGGCTGGGCCGCTCCTGCGCCGAGATCAAGGCCAAGGACGCGACCGTCGCGGCGGGCGCGGCCGCCCTCGACCTCAATGTGGCGCTGACGGCGCGCGATGCCGGGATCGGCGGCCTGGAGTTCCTGTCGGGCATCCCGGGCACCA
>DASZQC010000446.1:0-11856 GCA_035549815.1 Dongiaceae bacterium | reverse complement strand
ACCAAAGTGGGGGATGTCGTGCTGGACCCGTTCTTCGGGTCGGGCACGACGGGTGCTGTCGCCAAGCGCCTCGGCCGCCGCTGGATCGGCATCGAACGCGACCAGGGCTATATCGACCTGGCCCGCAAGCGCATCGCCGCGATCCAGCCGGTGGCCGAGCGCGACCTCCTCATCACGCCGTCCAAGCGCGAGGAGCCGCGGATTCCGTTCGGGCGGGTTGTGGAGCAAGGCCTGCTGGAGCCCGGCACGGTCCTGCACAGCTTCAACGGCCGCTGGACCGCCAAGGTCCGCGCCGACGGCACCCTGATCGCCGCCGACGTGCGCGGCTCCATCCACCAGGTCGGCGCCGCCGTGCAAGGCGCGCCCGCCTGCAACGGCTGGCAATTCTGGTGCTTCAAGCGCGACGGGCAGTTGGTCCCGATCGACTATTTCCGCCAGCAGCTCAGGGCGGAGTTGCATTGAGGGCAGCGACACGCCGCTCC
This sequence comes from Dongiaceae bacterium, assembly GCA_035549815.1. Taxonomy (GTDB): domain Bacteria; phylum Pseudomonadota; class Alphaproteobacteria; order Dongiales; family Dongiaceae; genus Dongia_A. The sequence goes on along the minus strand of DASZQC010000446.1, from coordinate 11,374 downwards.
CTCCATACACTCTGCCCGTCATCCCATGGCTTGGCCATGGGATCCACGAGTTTGCCCCCCAACAACTCGGTCTCGCCTATCGAAACTCGTGGATGCCAGGGCTGAACCCTGGCATGATGAATGAGTAAGCGGGGCGAGAGGTGCCTAGGTCCGCCCTTAATGAATATCCCAATACGCACGTGCGACGCTGCCACCGGCGACGGGTGGCACCATCCTTCCCACATACTCAACCCGTCATGGTCGGGCTTGGCCCGACCATCCACGAGTTTGCCTGCAACCACTCAGCCGCGCCCGTCGAAACTCGTGGATGCCAGGGCTGAACCCTGGCATGACGAATGAGTAAGCGGGGCGAGAGGTGCGTAGGTCCGCCCTTAATGAACATCCCAATTCGCATGCGCGTCGTTGCGCTCGAACATCGCGGCCAGCAGGGCGTCGCGATGGGTCTTGTCGGCTTCGTCGTACGGGACGCCCCGCCCCAGCGAGTCATAGACGTTGCCCGCCATCTCGAACCTGCGCATCGAGACGATGGTGAATTCCGGCTTGAACTTGTCGACGATGTCGAAGGAGAAGCATTGCGGCTCGGTCGGCGTCGCCGCGTGGTTCACCTCGGTGATCAGCAGGAACAGGCCGCCGGGCTTCACGATGCGCTTGATCTCGGCGAGGGCGCGGCCGAGGTCGTCGACATGGTCCAGCGAGTTGAACGAGCAGGCCACATCGAAATGCGCGCTCTCGAACGGCATGGCTTCGGCGCCGGCGTCGACATAGCGCATCTTGTGCCGGCCGCCATTGAGCTTCAGGTATTCCTTGGCGAGTGAATCGATTCCGACCCGCTCCGCCGCCATGTCCGCCCATTCCAGGCTGCCGCGCGGGCCGCAGCCGATATCGACGATGCGCTTGCCGGCATAGAACTCGGGCGAGAGGCCGAAGAACTCGGTGTAGAAGCGCTGGTAGTGGCGGTTGACCAGTCGGCCGTCCTCCTCGCGCAGCTTCTTGTGCCAGAAAGAGAGCTCGTGCTTTTCCTTGAACTTCTCCGGCAGGAAGGTGCGCAACGCATAATTCGCCGCCGAGCGGAGCAGGTGCGCCATGAATGCCTCCGATGGGATGGACGGGGAGAGCCACCCTCACAAGCGCGGAAGCGCCTCGCCGGTTCCGTGAAAGGGTCAGTCCACCTCACCCAATGCGCGCTCACGCGCTCGTGTCCGGTGTCCGCACCTTGTCATGGGAATAATCCCGGCGGGCGGACGTAGAGTCCTGTTGCTGCGATCCCAAAAATGGAGACGGTCATGAACAAGCTGCTGGCAGGCCTCGTCCCCCTCGCTTTCTGCGTCGCCCTGAGCGGCCCGGCGCTGGCTAATTCCTGCCCCACCCATGTGCAGGCAATCGACGCCGCCTTGGCCGCCAACCCGAACAGCGCCAGCCCCGAAGACCTCGCCAAGGCGAAAGAGCTGCGCGACGAGGGCGAGAAGCTGCACCAGGAAGGCAAGCACGCCGAATCCATGGCCACCCTGGCGGAAGCCGAGAAGCTGCTGGGGATCGGGATGTAAGGCGGGCGCTCTTCCGCCCTCCCCCAACTTTGGGGGAGGGTTGGGGCGGGGGCAGCGTGCGAACGCTCTCTCGGACTGAGCACGCGCTTCCCCCTCCCTAACGCTCCCCCGTTCCGGTGGAGGGGATCTTCATTCCGCGGCGTCCTTCGCGCGGATCGCCAAGGTCGCCAAGCCGAGCTTGGCCACCTTCGCCATCACACTGGGCAGGGCGACCTCGCCCAGGCGGTTGATCGGCGTCCACAGCGCCTCGATCGGCCTTCCCTTCACGTTGGCGACGGCGACCTGCAGGTCGAGGGCAAAATGCGTGAAGACGTGGCGCACCATGCCCTCCGACCAGCGCCAGTCGGCGGCGACCGGCGCATTGCGTAAGGCGGCGGCCGCGCTCGGCTTCTGGTCGGTCCAGTCGGTGCCCGGCGGCTCCAGCATGCCGCCCAGCAATCCGGTCGGCGGGCGGCGGCGCAACGCCACCTCGCCTTTCTCGTTCATCAGCCAGAACGCGGCGCCGTAGCGCTGCGGCCGCTCGGCCTTGGGTGCTTTACGCGGATAGGTCTCCTGGTCGCCGGCACGGAAGGCCCGGCACTCGCCGCTCCACGGGCATAGCGAGCAGGCCGGCTTGGTCGGCGTGCAGATGGTGGCGCCCAGATCCATGATCGCCTGGGCATAGTCGCCGGGCCGCTGCTCCGGCGTGAGCTGATCCGCAAGTTCCCAGAGTTCCGGCTTCGCTTTCGGCAGCGGCGCCTCGACCCGGTTGAGGCGGCTCACCACCCGTTCGACATTGCCGTCCAGGATGGTGGCGCGGCGGTCGAAGGCGATGGAGGCGATGGCCGACGCGGTATAGGGCCCGATGCCGGGCAATTCGCGTAACGCATCCGGCGTATCGGGAAAGCTGCCGCCGTGACGTTCCGCGACGTCGCGCGCGCATTTATGCAGGTTGCGCGCCCGCGCGTAATAGCCGAGCCCGGCCCAGGCCGCGAGGATGTCGTCCAGGGGTGCGGCGGCGAGCTCTTGCACCGTCGGCCAGCGGCGCAGGAAGCTCTCGAAATAGGGCTTTACCGCCGGAACCGTGGTCTGCTGCAGCATGATCTCGCTGAGCCAGACATGATACGGGTCGGCCACGTCCGGCCGCCGCTTGCGCCACGGCAAGGTCCGGCCGTGCCGGTCGTACCAGGCCAACAGCTCGGTTGCCATGCGGGCACTCTTCTTGCCGTTTTTCGACATCACGCGCTGCAACTGCCCCCTCCCTAACCCTCCCCCATCCTGGGGGAGGGAATGACAGAATCCCCTCCACCCGAAGGGGGGAGGGTTAGGGAGGGGGCAGCGAGCGATGGCTCTTGGCAGCGGTGCATCAAGCGACCATAGACTGGGGGCGCATGACAAAAAAGCCGCAGCCCAAGACCGCGAAGAAGGAGCCGGAGCAGCCGGAACCCAAGCCCCGCCGCATGGGGATGGTGGCGCTGGCCGCCGAGGTTCCCGCCATCGCCAAGCAGGCGCTGGGCAAGCGCGGCTTTGCCGAAGCCGGCCTCTTCACCCACTGGGCGGAGATCGCCGGCGCGGCGCTGGCCGCCTCCAGCCTGCCGATCAAATTGAGCTTCCCGAGAGGCGGGCGCGAGGACGGCACCCTGACCGTGCGCTGCGGCGGGCCGGCGGCGCTGGAGCTGCAGCATCTGGCGCCGAGCGTGCTGGAGCGGATCAACGGCCATTTCGGCTATCGCGCCGTGGCTCGCCTGAAGATCGAGCAGGGGGACGTCGCCCGCACCAAGGCGCCCCGCCCTCTGCCGCCCCTGACCGCGATCGAAAAAGGCGAGATCGAGCGCTCCGTCCAGGCTGTGGAAAACTCCGAGATACGCGCGACTCTGCAGCGACTCGGGAGCTCGATCCGCCGCCGCGGCAAGGCGCCCGATAGGTCTTGACGCCCGCGACTCGGCGGAATCACAAAGCTGTCACAAAGTGTTGTGGTACAGGCCTTGGGCGAGGCTTGCGCCCCCACCTGAATCCTGCCAAAACCGCGAAAGATTACAGGCCCGTCACGCTATATGTTGTGGCGGCCACAGGAGCAGGTGAATGAAGAATAAGGGTATCCTCGTCGTCCTGGTTGTCCTGGTCGCGGCCGCGATCGGCGCCGGGGCGTATTACGCCTTCAACAGCGGCAAGATCGGCGCCACCCAGGCGACGAATGCGCCGGCCGCGCCCGCGGAAACCCCGGCGGCCGAGGGTTCCGCCCCGGTGGTCGCCCCCGACGAGATGTTCTTAGGTCAGGCTGACGCGCCGGTCACCATCGTCGAGTATTTCTCGCTCGGCTGTCCGCACTGCAAGCATTTCCACGAGGAAATCCTGCCGCAGCTCAAGGCCGACTACCTGGATACCGGCAAGGCACGCATCGTGTTCCGCGACTTCCCTCTGGACGGCGTGGCGCTGGCGGCGGCGCAACTGACCCGCTGCGTCTCGCCGATGGCCTATTTCGCCATGGTCGACACTTTGTTCGCGCAGCAGACCAACTGGCACGTGAAGGATGGCGCTCCGGTGATCGCCAACATCGCCAAGGGTGCCGGCATGGATCAGGCCGCTTTCGACGCCTGCCTCGCCAACCAGCCGCTGCGCGAGAAGATCGCCAACGGCGCCAAGCAGGGCCAGGAGACCTACGGGGTCGATGCGACGCCGACCTTTTTCATCAACGGCAAGAAGCTGAGCGGCGTCGGCGAATATGCGCCGTTCAAGGAGGCCGTCGAGGCGGCTCTTGCAGGCAAGTAGTTTCAGCTAAAGCGTTTCCGGGGGAGTACCGACCAACTTGGTCCAGTTTACCAAACTACGTCTGACCGGCTTCAAGAGCTTCGTCGAACCGACGGACCTGTTGATTCAGCCCGGCATGACCGGCATCGTCGGCCCGAACGGCTGCGGCAAGTCGAACCTGGTCGAGGCGCTGCGCTGGGTGATGGGCGAGAATTCCGCCAAGCGCATGCGCGGCAGCGAGATGGACGACGTCATCTTTGCCGGCACCACCAACCGGCCGCCGCGCAACGTCGCCGAGGTGCAGCTCTTCCTCGACAATTCGGACCGCAAGGTCCCGGCGCAGTTCAACGAGCATGACGAGCTGACCGTCTCGCGCAAGATCGAGCGCGGCGAGGGCTCCGCCTACCGCGTCAACGGGATCGACACCCGCGCCAAGGATGTGCAGTTGCTGTTCGCCGATTCGGCGACCGGTGCCCATTCCACCGCCCTGGTGAGCCAAGGCCGCATCGGCGCCATCATCGCCGCCAAGCCGGCCGACCGCCGCGCCCTACTCGAAGAGGCCGCCGGCATCACCGGCCTGCATTCGCGCCGGCACGAGGCGGAATTGCGCCTGCGCGCGGCGGAAGCCAACCTGGCGCGTCTGGACGACGTCATCGTCACGCTGGAAAGCCAGCTCGCGCAATTGAAGAAGCAGGCGCGGCAGGCGTCGCGTTACCGGAACCTACAAGACCATATCCGCCGGCAGGAAGCGATCCTGTTCCACCTGCTGTGGCTCGATGCGGAGCAGCGGCTGAAGTCGGCCGAAGAAAGCCTGATGGCGGCGGAGACCATGGTCGTCTCCCTCACCTCGTCCGCGGCGGTCGCGGCGACCCGCCAGAGCGAGGCGGCGACCGTGCTGCCCGGCCTGCGCCAGACCGAGGCCGAGGCCGCCGCCGAGTTGCAGCGCCTGACCATCGCCAAGGCGCAATTGGAGCAGGAAGAGGCCCGCGTCACCCAGCAGCGCGCCGATGCCGAGCGCCAGTTGGCCGACATCGCCGCCGACACCGCGCGCGAGCAATCGCTGGCCGAAGACGCGGCGCAGGCCAAGGCCGCGCTGGAAGTCGAGGGCAGCGAGCTGGCCGATCTGTCCGAGCGTGAATCGGCGATCGCCGAGGAAGCCGCCCGCGCCGTGGTGCTGGCCGCCTCCGACGTGGAGGAGACCGAAACCGAGCTGACCCAGCTTACCCAGGACCTGGCCGCAGGCGAAGCACGCCAATCGGCGCTGGGCCGCCGCCGCGATGACCTGTTGCAGCGCCTGGAGCGGCTGCGCCAGCGCGTCGCCGAGAGCAACGAGGTGCGCGAGCGGTTGCAGGCCGAGATCGCCGCCGATGAATCGCTGAACACTGCCAAGCGCGCCACCGAGACGGCCGAGCAGAACCTGGCCGCAGCGCAATCGGCGATGGCCGAGGCGGAAGCCGCCCGTGCCGCCGCCGCCGAAACCGAGGGCCAGGCGCGCGAGAAGCTGAACCAGGCGCAGACCGCCCATCGCGGCGTGAAGGCCGAGGTCGACGCGCTGAACGCCATCTTCGTCGACAGCGACCAGCAGATCTGGCCGCCGCTGATCGACGCGCTCTCCGTGTCGCACGGCTATGAAGCAGCACTCGGCGCCGCCTTGGGCGACGATCTGCAGGCCTCCGCCGATACCGGCGCACCGATGCATTGGCGCCAGTTGGAAGCCGATCCCAGCGCGCCCGCTTTGCCGGAGGGCGCGCGGCCGCTGGCCGAGTTCGTGACCGGCAGCGCGGCGCTGCTGCGCCGCCTGGCGCAGATCGGCGTTGTTGAGGACGAAGCGACGGGCCGCACCCTCGCCGGCTCGCTGGCGCAGGGCCAGCGGCTGGTGACGCGCGACGGCGCGATGTGGCGCTGGGACGGCTACACGATCCAGGCCGGCTCGCCGACCGCCTCCGTCCAGCGCATGCAGCAGCGCAATCGCCTGAAGGATTTGCAGGTCGATCTGGATGCGGCCAGTGCCCGCCTGTCGCAAGCCCACACCGAATACGACCATGCCAAGGCCGCGCTGACCAACGCCCAGGCCGAGGAGCAGACCCGGCGCCAGGCGCTGCAGGGCGCCTATAACGAAGGCCGCGAGGCGCAGTCGCAACTGGCCCGCGCCGAGCAGGCGCTCGCCCAAGTGAACGCCCGCCTGACCGGCCTGGCGCAGTCGCTCGCCTCGCTCGAGGCCGACATCGCCGAGGCGGCGCAGCAATTGTCCGCCACCGAGACCGAGATCGCCGAGCTGCCGGACCTGCAGCAGGCGCGCGATCGTGCCGAAGAGCTGAGGCCGGTCCTGGCCGACCGCCGCGCCAAGCTGATCGAGTGCCGCTCGACCGACGACCGGTTGCGGCGCGAGGCGGCGCAGCGCCAGCAGCGTTTGGATACGATTCAGCGCGACCTCAATTCCTGGACGCAGCGCGCCGAGGCCGCCGCGCACCAGTTGGAGACCTTTGCCCACCGCCGCGAGCTGGTGGAGGCGGAGATCGCGCGTTTGGCCGCCCTGCCGGAGCAGATCGCCCGGCAGCGCAACGATTTGATGAGCCTGCTGAGCAATGCCGAGCAGGCGCGCCGCGATGCGGCCGATGCCTTGGCCGCCGCCGAGACGGCGCTGACCGAGGCCGACCGCGCCCTGAAGGGCGAGGAGCACCGCCTGGTCGAGATGCGCGAGCAGAAGGTGCGCGCCGAAGCCGCTGTGGAGCAGGCGCGCGAGGCCGAGCAGGCTTTGACCGAGCGCATCCGCGAGCGTCTGGAATGCACGCCGCAAGACGTGCTGCCGCTGGCGGAGCTCGATCCCAGCGAGCCGCTGCCCGACCGCCAAGAGGTCGACACCAAGCTGCAGCGCCTGCTGCGCGAGCGCGAGAATATCGGCCCGGTCAATCTGCGCGCCGAGGCGGAATCGAACGAGCTGGACCAGCAACTGGCCGGCATGCAGACCGAGCGCTCCGACCTGGTCAACGCCATCGCGCGCCTGCGCCAGGGCATCAATAGCCTGAACCGCGAGGGGCGCGAGCGTCTGCTGGCGGCGTTTGAGCTGGTGAATGGGCATTTCGAGAAATTGTTCACCCGCCTGTTCGGCGGCGGCCGCGCGCACCTGACGCTGACCGAGGCGGAAGATCCGCTGGAGGCCGGGCTGGAAATCCTGGCTTCGCCGCCGGGCAAGAAGCTGCAGGTCATGTCGCTGCTGTCGGGCGGCGAGCAGGCGTTGACCGCCCTCGCCTTGCTGTTCGCGGTCTTCCTCGTCAACCCGGCGCCGATCTGCGTGCTGGACGAGGTCGATGCACCCTTGGACGACGCGAACGTGGAGCGCTTCTGCAACCTGGTCGACGAGCTGGGCCAGTCGGGCGCGACGCGGTTCCTGGTCATCACCCACCACCGTTTGACCATGGCTCGCATGAACCGTCTGTTCGGCGTCACCATGTCCGAACGCGGCGTGTCGCAATTGGTCTCGGTCGATCTGCAGGACGCGCACGAGCTGCGGGCGGCGCAGTAGTCACAGCGCGTAGATCACCAAACGCGCCGGCGGCTCGCAGCATCGTTGAGTGGCCGCAAGTTGGCCCAATCGCAGCGATTCTAGCTCAAGCCGAAGTGAAACTGCCGAAAGAGGTACTCGTCTCTCTCGAAGAAGAAAATCTGCGGCGTGTGCCCCGATGCACCGTTCTCTACAGGGACGCCGTTCACACGCAGGAGAAATTCTCTATCAAGGTAATGCGGGATCAGGAGTTCTCGAAACTCACGCTGCAAGCCAACCAGCCATGCATAGCAGTAAAGCAAGCCGGCATTCGCTCCGTTCGTCAAATCGATGTCGCGATAGATGACAGACGCATCCATAATCTTAAGATTGATCCATGGAACACCATCCTCTGCGCGAATGGGATAGACGCGTGGCGGATAAGCTGAGCCTGGATTGCCGCTATAGAATTGCCCGCCCCGAGCACGTGTGGCAAATCCGCTTTGAGCATAGTTCCGCATGTACTGTTTGAGCGAAACTCCATCCACATTCGGCCATTTGCCCAAGGCATCGACGAAATATCCATGACTCTGCGGGTCAGGAGCCCAGTATTCCGGTCGGTGGTGGGGCCAGTACTTGGCAACCAAGTTCTTGAAGGCCGGGTCCGTGATGCGATACCGCGCATAGCCTCTGCACGACACGACCGGCAACCAGTTCTTGAGAAGCTCGCGGTCCCACTGGCGTTCAGCGACTTCATCTGCCGACACATCCGGCCGTCCAAATATGAATGGGCGCTGATCCATCAGGTTACGTTCGGCGATCGCGTGGAAAGCCTCCCATTCGGACCGCGTTGCCTTATGAATTGTTGCACCGAGAAACCTCAGCTTTGAGCTAGCGTTTTCGAACGCATCCTCAAAAACGTAGGCTACACCTAGCGACAGGTCTTTGGCGTTATCGAACCAAATGGCGCCGGGCAGGAAATCCTCCGGCACTTCTCCTGTCTCTGTCGTTTCACCCTCGCAGGCATCGGGCACCAGTTGCATCAGCGCGGCACCATCGGCGGTCGCCTTGACAAAAAAGATTGGATCGCGAAATGCATCGTAGGAACTGCCGCCATAGCCGTAACTGGTCACCTTGACCGCGCAGCCGACCACAATATCGAAGTCGATGATTTCGTCGCCGTGCTGATACTTTGAAACGAGGCGGAAGAAGACGCTTCGATCTTCCGTGGATTGACCAACGTGCGCCGTATCGAGGCTCGACGCGCGGGGCCACATCTGCCAAATCAGTAGCGTCACGATCAGCAGCGCCACGACCCACGCAATTTTTTTTAAACTCATTTGCTGATACACCGATTTCTCTTATATAAGAAAACTCAACGTATTGAGGAATCTCAGGTCCCGACCTCTACCATAGAGACAAAAGGTGCACGGCAGACCCTTTCAAAAGGGTTTATTCATCGCATTGCTCTTGGAATGGCCTTAGTAGTTGGCCCGAACAAAGTTGTGGGTCCATGTCCTGGACGCTGATCGATTCCGCCACCGAAGGCGATGCGCTGCTGGAGCTCTATCGCAAAGACGCGGTCTTCATGATCCGCGCCAACGGGCTGGAGCTGATGAACGGCTTCTGCCACGATTCCGAAGTGGCGCTCGGGCGGCTTGCGGCGGAGATGGCGCCTCCCGCGCCGCGCATCCTGCTGGGCGGGCTGGGCCTGGGCTACACGGCCGCGGCATTGGCACAGGCGCTGGGCGCCCACGGCACCATCACCGTCGCCGAGTTCTCCGCCGCGGTGATCGACTGGTTCGATCGCCATGTCCGCCGATCCGTGCTGCCGGAGATGCCGGGCAACCTCGCCGTCGTGCATGCGGACATTGCGGATATGCTCAAGGATGCGAATCGCTACGATTTGATCGTGCTGGATGTCGACAACGGGCCGGAGCCGCTGGTCACGGCCAGGAATGGCAGCCTTTATACGATCGAAGGGCTGAGGTCGCTCCATGGCAGTCTTTCACAAAACGGCAGTGTCCTGCTTTGGTCGGGATTCGAATCCGCCGACTTCGCCGAGCGCGCGGAACATGCCGGCTTTCGGGTCAGGTGCGAGGCGTTCTTGAGAGGGCGTTCCGATCTGTCGCACTACATCTACATACTTGAGAAGCGCGAAGCCGCCTGAGCGGGAGGCGAAGGCCGCCGAAAAGGCGGCAAACTCCAGCCCAAAAAAGACCTGCCACCGCGCCACATCGCGTCATCCTGACCGCTGGCGCGCGCACTGAGGATTCGTCAATCTGTCGGCATGGATGGGACCTCGCACGACACGGCGGCCAAGCGGTCAAATCCCCGGCGCGCCCGCTTCTCTTGGCTGTTCGGGCTGCTTGCCCTGGCGGCGGTGGTTCTGGTCGCGAGCCGCTTCACCGAGATCGAACGGTTCGTTGAGATCGCGCGCGCGGCACAGCCCGCCTGGCTGCTGGCCGCCATCGGGCTGCAGACGTTGACCTATGCCTGCGCCGCGGGCGTGTGGCACGTCACGTTGCTCCGCGCCGGCCTCCATCACAGCTTCTGGTCGATCCTGCCCCTCGGTCTCGCCAAATTGTTCGCCGACCAGGTCCTGCCCACCGGTGGGATCGGCGGCACGTTACTGGTCGTCAGCGGCCTCGGCCGCCGGGGCGTGCCGCATGGAATCGGCATGGCCGCCCTGCTGATCGGGCTCCTCTCGTATTATGTCGCCTACCTGATCGCGGTCGTCGCCGCGCTCGCCATCCTCTATGCAGGCGGCGCCCTCAACCCGGCGATGATCGGCGGCGCGGCGGTCTTTCTGTTGGTCGCCTTCAGCATTCCGGCCATCGTGCTCGTGCTCCGGCACTGGTCGCGCCTGACTTCCGGCGACGGCTGGCTTGCCGCGCTTAATCGCCGCCTGATCCGCATTCCGGGTGTTTCAGCGTTGATCTCCGCCATGGCGGAATCGCCAGGCACCCTGTTGCGCGATCCTTGGTCCTTCGCCGGCGGCACGATCCTGCAGCTTCTTATCTTCGTGCTGGATGCGGCAACCTTGTGGGTGATGTTGCGGGCGCTCGGCATCGATGAGCCACCCGCAGCGGCGGCGGCGGCCTTTGTCATGGCATCCCTCGCGGCCACGATCGGCCCGATGCCGCTCGGCCTCGGTACCTTCGAGGCGGTCTGCGTCGGCATGCTGCACCTGCAGGGCCTGTCGGTCGAAGTGGCGCTGACCGCGACGCTGCTGCTGCGCGGGTTCACGTTTTGGCTGCCGATGCTGCCCGGCCTTGCTCTGGCGCGGCGCGAATTGCCGAGCAGGACAATCGAACGACCCGGAGCGGCGAGATGACCAACACACCGACCACAAAGGCTTTTTGGAGCTGCGGCGCCGATCAACTGGCGCAGGACTTGTCTTCCGGGCCGGATGGCCTGAGCGCGGATGCGGCCGAAGCCGTGCTACGCCGCTATGGCCCCAACAGCGTCGAGGATTCGAGCCGGCTTAGCACCGCGCGGCTGCTGTTGCGGCAGTTCGAGAGCCCGTTGGTCATCATCCTGGTTTTCGGGGCCGGCATTTCGCTGCTGCTGCGCGACTGGACCGATGCCGGCATCATCTTCGCCATCGTGCTGGGAAGCA
>DASZQC010000445.1:0-6465 GCA_035549815.1 Dongiaceae bacterium | reverse complement strand
GGCGATCAGCGCCGGCACCAGCTCGTCGACGAACTCGAGCACCGCGCGCCCCTGGATCGCGGTGGAGGCGCGCGTCGCCGCCACCAGCTCGGCGCCCAGCGCCTGGTAGAAATAATCGTCGCGCTTCTGCAGCAGGAAGCCGAGCGTGCGATGCGGCACCGGATCGCTGACGCGATGCCGCAGCAGCCCGGTGGCGTGGTAGCCGAGCGCCTCCGCCGCCTCCAGGACCCGGCGCGCGGTCCCCTCCCGCACCGGATGGCGCTTATTCAGCACCCGATCAACCGTCGCGACGCTGACGCCGGCGCGCTCCGCGAGGTCGGTGATGGTGGGGCGGCGGTTCACGGGGCCTCCATCGGCTCTCTTGAGGCGGCCTCTCAGTGCGCGGCCGGATGAATGATGGTTTTTGATAGTTTCTATCATGGCCCGGTTGAGCCGATGGCGCAACGAGATTATCGTTCGGCCCGGCGTTCGAGCGCATTCCGAGAGGACAGTGCATGACGACCGATTTTCGCCCCCGCGATTACAGCCTGACCGGCCCGGAGAACGCGGCCGCGCAAGCCAAGGGCTTGGCTTCCGCGCAATGGTACCGCTGCGCCATCCCGCGCAAGCAGATGAAGGAGCTGATGCAACGCCGGGACGGGCCGGCGATCCGCGACACGCTCATTCTCTATGCCGCGATCATCGCGTCGGGCGTTCTGGCCTATTTGTCGTGGGGCACCTGGTGGGCGGTGCCGGCCTTCGCGCTCTATGGCGTGCTCTATGCGGCGCCGGGCGATTCACGCTGGCACGAATGCGGCCACGGCACGGCGTTCAAGACGCAATGGATGAATGACGTCGTCTATCAGATCGGGTCCTTCATGGTGATGCGCGAGCCGACACCCTGGCGCTGGAGCCACGCCCGACATCATACCGACACCATCATCATCGGGCGCGATCCGGAGATCGCGCTGACGCGGCCGCCGAGCTTCCTGTCGCTGGCGCTGAACGCCTTTCACATCAAGAATGCCTATTACGAGATGCGCAAGGTGATCCTGCACAGCTTCGGCCGCATGACCGAGGCGGAAAAGGACTACATCCCGGCATCCGAGTTCCCGCGGGTGTTCCGCACCGCGCGCATCTGGATGGCGATCTATCTGGCCGTGATCGCGGCCTGCATTGCGACGCGCAGCATCCTGCCGGCGATGTTCATCGGCCTGCCATCCTTCTATGGCGCCTGGATGCATCTGTTCTTTGGCCTGACGCAGCATGTCGGCCTCGCGGAAGACACTTTGGACCATCGGCTGAACAGCCGCACGGTCTATATGAACCCGATCTTCCGCTTCCTCTATTGGAACATGAACTATCACGTGGAGCACCACATGTTCCCAATGGTGCCCTATCACGCGCTGCCGGCGCTGCATGAGGCGATCAAAGCGGATACGCCGATGCCCTATCCGAGCTGCTGGGCCGCCTACAAGGAGATCATTCCGACCCTGCTGCGTCAGCGGAAGGATCCAACCTATTTCGTGAGGCGGGAACTTCCCGCAGGCAGCCAACCGGCCGGCGCAACCATGGCCGTCGCGCCGGCCGAATGAACGAATGCCAGGCAACGGCATCCGGCATAGAGAACGTTTCTGGGAGGAGATATGAGCAGCGGTTGGGTCGAGGCCTGCGCCACCGACGAGATCGACGAAGAGGATGTCATGCGCTTCGACCATGGCGCGCTGACCCTCGCCATCTATCGCAGCGCAGACGACAAATTCTTCGCCACCGATGGCCTGTGCACACACGAACTGGTGCATCTGGCCGATGGCCTGGTGATGGGCAATATCATCGAGTGCCCGATGCATAATGGCCGCTTCGACTATCGCACGGGAGAGGCGAAAGGCGCGCCAGTCTGCGTCAACCTCAAGACCTATCCCGTGAAGGTCGAGGGCGGCAAGGTTCTGGTCCAGATCGACTGAGGTAGTGTCTCGTGGGGAATGGGGGAATGGTCATTGTCGGCGCCGGCGAATGCGGCGCGCGGGCGGCCCTGACGCTGCGCGAGCAGGGCTGGGATGGCGCGATCACCTTGATCGGCGAGGAGGCGCTGCCGCCCTATGAACGGCCGCCTTTGTCCAAGGCGGTGATGGTCACCGACCCCGAACCCGCCCCCGCGCACCCGCTGACGGCGGAGAGCGTGCGCGAGAAGCGGATCGACCTGATCAGCGGCATGCGGGTAGCGCAGATCGATCGCGACGCGCATGAAATCGTGCTCGGTGACGGCCGGCGCATTTCCTATGTCAAGCTGCTGCTGGCGACCGGAGCGCAACCGCGCAGGCTGACGGTCGAAGGCGCCGAGCCCGGCAATGTCCTCTATTTACGCAGCTTTGCCGATGCGCAGGCCTTGCGCGCCAAGCTATTGCCCGGCACAAGGCTCTGCATCATCGGCGGCGGCTTCATCGGGCTGGAGCTGGCTGCCAGCGCTACCAAACGGGGCTGCGTGGTGACAGTGCTGGAGGCGGCGGCCCGCATCCTGATGCGCGGGGTCCCTGCCCCGCTGGCGGCCTTGATCCAGCGTCGTCACGAACAGGCCGGGGTGGCGTTCCGCATCGGCACCGGCATGGCGCGGATCGCCGCCGATAAGGGCGGAAAGCATGTGGTGCTGACGGATGGCAGCGAGATTGCCTGCGACGTCATCATCGCCGGGATCGGCGCCGTGCCGGATACGCAGTTGGCGGAAGCAGCGAGCCTTGCCATCGAGAACGGCATCCGCGTCGATGGCCGACTCACCACCAGCGATCCGGATATCTTCGCGGCCGGCGATTGCTGCTCGTTCCCGCATCCGCTCTATGGCGAGCGGCGCGTGCGCCTGGAGGCCTGGCGCAACGCGCTGGATCAAGGCGCGCTCGCCGCGCGCAATATGCTGGGCGCCGGACAGACCTATGACACAGTGCCGTGGTTCTGGTCCGATCAGTATGAGCTAACGCTGCATATCGCCGGCTTGTCCGACCAGTGCACCCGCCATGTGAAGCGCAACCTGGGCGATGGCGCCGAACTGCATTTCCACTTGGGCGAGGATGGGCGCCTGATGGCGGCCAGCGGCTTCGGCCCGATCGGCAAGGTAGCGAAGGAGATCAAGCTAGCCGAGATGCTGGTGCAGCGCAGCGCCCGCCCCGCCGCCGATCAGCTTGCTTCGCCCGACGTGCGGCTGAAATCGCTGCTGAACGGATAGCAAAAGACCTGGGGAGACGAAGATGCCCAAATCCCGCATGACCGTCGCGGATGTCCTGGCCCTGAAGGGCAAGCAGCAGCTCAGCATGCTGCGCGTGGAGACGCTGGAAGAGGCCGAGGCGGCGGAGCGCGCCGGCGTCCACATGCTGTCGGTGCCGCCGGAAATTCTTAGCCCCGAATTCCGCGACGCGGCGCCAACCTGCTTCGCCTTTCCTGGGTTGGAATATGGCGATTTCGTTTCGGCCGAGGAATATCTGCGCGCAGCCTTCAAGGCTTTGCGGGCCGGCGGCGATGCGGTCTGGTGCGCGGCGAGCCTGCAGATCATCCGCCGCCTGCGCGACGAAGGCATTCCGGTGTGCGGCCATGTCGGCCTCATCCCGCCCAAGGCGACATGGACGGGCGGCTTCCGCGCCGTCGGCAAGACCGTGGATACGGCGAAGCTGGTCTGGCAGCAGACTAAGGCACTGGAAGAAGCCGGCGCCTTCAGCGCGGAGATCGAGGTGGTGCCGGCGCGTGTCGCCGCCGAGATATCAAAGCGCACCTCGCTGTTCATGATCTCCATGGGATCCGGCGCCGGATGCGATGCGCAGTATCTGTTCGCCACCGATGTGCTCGGCACCAATCGCGGCCATTATCCGCGCCATTCGAAGAAGTATCGTGACTTCGCCAAGGAATATGACCGGCTGCAGCGGGAACGGATCGCCGCGTTCAAGGAATATGCGGCCGATGTGCAATCCGGCGTCTATCCCGCCGCCGGGCACATGGTCGAAATCCCGGACGCGGAATTCCAGAGCTTCCTGAAGGAACTGCCTAAATAGTTTGCCGCACGGCACCTGGGCAAAATAGAGTTCACTCCCCAAATCAAGCCTGCTTGATTTGGTCCGCATGTCCGTGGAGTGAACGCGATGGCCGGCAAGGCGCCCAAGAAATCGGCGAAATCCGCCAAGAAGATCGCCATAAGGCGGGCCGCCACCAAGCCGCGCAGAGCGGCGTCGAAGGTGCAACCCGGCAAGACCGCGGCGCCGAAGCTCCTCTCCGGCGGCAACCCGCAGATCGCCAAGGCCTATGGCGACGCCCCCGTGCAGGCCTATATCGCCGCCATGCCGGGTTGGAAAAGCGAGGTAGGGCGCCGTCTCGATGCGCTGATCAAGCGCGTCGTCCCCGGCGTGCGCAAGGCCGTCAAATGGAACTCGCCCCTGTACGGCATGGAGGACAATGTCTGGTTCCTTGGCATCCATTGCTTCGCGAAATATATCAAAGTGGCTTTCTTCCGCGGCGCGGCGCTGCGTCCGGTTCCACCCGGCGCATCCAGGCAGAAGGACGTGCGCTATCTCGACATCCATGAGGGTGATCAGCTCGACGAAACTCAGATCGCCGCCTGGGTGAAGCAGGCCAGCCAATTGCCGGGCGAAAAAATGTGAGCGGCCGGTAGAAACGGTTACAGCATGAAGAAAGCGAAGGCAGCTTCCAAGGAAGGAAAAGCCGGCGCCTCTCCCTCGCGGCTGATCGATGCGCGGATCAAGGAGCTGGGCGATTGGCGGGGCGAGACCCTCGCGCGGGTCCGAGGCCTCATACAGCAGGCCGATCCCGAGGTGGTCGAGGAATGGAAGTGGCGCGGGGTTCCGGTGTGGTCGCATGCCGGGATCATCTGCACTGGCGAGACGTATAAGAGCATCGTGAAGATGACCTTCGCCAAGGGTGCTTCGCTGAAAGATCCTGCAGGCCTTTTCAATTCGAGCCTGGAAGGCAATACCAGGCGGGCTATCGATATCCATGAAGGCGACAAGATCGATGAGAAGGCGTTGAAGATGCTCATTCGCGCCGCCGTGGAACTGAACGTTTCCGCGAAGAAACCAAAGGGCGCTTAAGCAGTGCCGTCCGTGGCGAGACAAATTTGAAAAGGCGCAGCGTGAAACTCCTCCTGTTGATCGTGGCGGCGTGGATCCTGATCCCGCTTGTCATCAGCTATGTGCGCTATACACCGCCGCAATGGTCGTGGAGCGAGGCGCCGCGCAATTCGAGCGGCCTGGCGCCGGACCCGGCGACGCACCAGGAGGCGATCGTCCAGGTCTACACGGCGAAGGCCTTCAGTTGGCGCGGCATTTTCGCGGTGCATCCGTGGATCTCGATCAAACGGCGTAATGCGGATGCTTTCACCCGCTATGACGTGGTCGGCTGGAGCACCGGCATCAAAGTGCGGGAGAATTACGGGCCGGCCGACGGGATGTGGTACGGCGCGGAGCCGCAATTGCTGGCCGATTTTCGCGGCGACAAGGCCGAAGCGATGATCGACCGGATCGAAGCCGCAATCGCCAGCTATCCGTTCAAGGACATCTATCGCACCTGGCCCGGCCCCAACAGCAATACGTTCGTGGCGCATATCGCCCGCAACGTGCCGGAGATGCGCCTGGACCTGCCGGCCAATGCCATCGGCAAGGATTATCGCCGCTGGCACGAGCCCTTCTCCATGGCGCCTAGCGGAACCGGGCTTCAGGTGTCCCTGCTCGGCGTCGCGGGACTGACAATTGGGCTGGAGGAAGGGATTGAAATCAACCTGCTCAGCCTGTCTTTCGGGCTGGATTTCCAGCAGCCGGGGCTGCGCCTGCCGGGTCTTGGGCGGCTGGGCGTGTCCCAATCGGCGAATACCGCCGTGGGGCGCTGAAGAGGACGGAATTATCAGCTTATAATAATAGGTTATCCATCGTTAAGGAAACCCCGGCTATAGCCCTTTCAGCAACATTGTATTAATCGTGTTTAGCGCATGATCTGAAACCGGTATCGGCAAGGTCAAGCGCTGCCCAGATGTTCGCTTTGAAGACTTGGCAGAGCGGCGGCCATGTGGACGCCGGAAGCCGCTTTGCGCGAGCATCGCAACGAGTTGGTTGACGCGCCCAGGGATTAGGCGACGGGATGACGGCGACGTGCCAGTGCTTCTGACCGTTCTTCTTCTTCTGCTGCTGCTCGGCGGCGCCTTCGGCGCCTGGTCGATCATCCTGCGGCGGCGCGCGCGCATGCTGGCTCTCGCCAAGGGCGAAATCGAAGCCAAGGCGGCTGAATATTCCGCTCTGCAATCGAAATCCAAGGCCACGGAGGAGCGGCTGCGCGAATTCAGCGAGGCCGCCGCGGACTGGCTGTGGGAGATCGATGCCGACTATCGCTTCACCATGGATACCGGCCGGAACCCGGTCGGCGGCCTGACGGGTTCCAAGATCATCGGCCTGAAGCGCTGGGAGATGCCGGGCGCTGATCCACGCGACCCGCACTGGGATCACT
>DASZQC010000444.1:0-6219 GCA_035549815.1 Dongiaceae bacterium | reverse complement strand
TGCACCGTCCATTGGGACTATGCCGACAGCTTCGCCGAGGCCTTCCCCGATATCCAGCTTTGCAACGATCTTTTCGTCGTCGACGGCTCGGTCCTGACCTGTGCCGGCGCGACGGCGGCGCTTGACATGATGCTGCAACTGATCGGCGCCCATAATGGGCAGGAGTTAGCGCGGCAGATTTCCGGCCAGTTCCTGCATGGCGGCATCCGCGCGGCGGCGGACGACCAGCGTCGCATGCTGCTCGGCATGGGCGTCACCAATTCCGTGGTGCAGAAGGCCGTGTCGCTGATGGAAGCGGCGATCGAGGAGCCTTTGGCCCTGACCGAGCTGACGCGCGGCACCGGCGTCTCGCAGCGGCAGCTCGAGCGCCTGTGCAAGCGCTACCTGGGTGCAACGCCGGCGCAATATTACGTGCAGCTCCGCCTGGAGCGCGCCCGCCGCATGCTGCGCCAGACAGACATGTCCGTCGCCGAGGTCGCGATCGCCTGCGGCTTCATCTCGCTCTCCCACTTCGCCAAGGTCTATCGCCGCCATTACGGCTGCTCGCCGCGCGAGGACCGCAAGGCGAGTTGAGACGCCGCGCCTATTGCTTTTGACCAGTTGAGAATTTCCGCCCTTGTGGCACAATCTGCCCGTGCGTTCTTCGGGGATGTCGTAGCGCATGTCAGATCAGGGATGAACATGCCGTGCTTCGCTCGAAGGCGGCAGGCAGCAGGTGCGCTCATGCCACGTATCCTCGTCGCCAACATCGACAACGAGAACATGCTCGCGGACGAGCGGGCTTTCACCCCGGATTTCCGCCTGTCCAGCTCCATCACCGCCGGTCGCATGGCCTGGTTCGCCGAGCCGGGCGACATCGTGGTGCTGCCGCGCGATCTCTCTCCGCAATTCAAGGACTACATTGATCGTGTTCTCGGCCACGCGCCGGGCTCGATTGCCTATGTGACGCCGGATTGGAACGATGATGCGTTCCGGCCGCTGGGCACGCATGAGCTGCTGCATCGCGGCCTGCCGGCGAAGCTGAAGCGCCTGATGCGGGGCCGCAAGGGCTGGTCGCTGTTCCCCTATTGCTACGAGCGCGGCGCCGAACTGCTGGGCGAGGCGCTGGGCCTGGACATGGAAGCCCAGGTGCGGCCCTTCCTGCGCCAGGGCGGCGCCGAGCTGCTGAACGACAAGCGCATCTTCCGCTCGCTGGCGGCGGGGCGCGGCATCTCGCTGGCGCGCGGCGTGGTCTGCAACACCACCAACGGCCTCGTGGATTCCGTCCGCTCCCTGATCGGCGCCACCGGCGCCGTCATCATCAAGCAGGACCGGCACAGCGGCGGCCTGGGCAATCTGATCATCAGCCGCAGCAAGGACATCAGCGGCCTCGGCGCGACGGATGTCATCCTTGCCGCCGCGGATTCCGATATCCATGCCGCCTGCGTCGAGGTGTGGCGGCGTCTTGCCTATCTGGAGCGCGTGCCCCTGGTGGTCGAGGTCTATTACGCCGTCGCCACCACCGTCACCGCCGAGTTCCGGATCGATGCCGGCAGCAACATTGTCACGTTCCTGAGCTGCGGCGAGGTGCGCCAGGCGCCGATCCTCTCCGGCATCGTCATGCCCTGGACCCTGCCCGCGACCCTGGGCGGCGTTTTCGTCGCCGGCGCCACCGAGCTGGCGCGCATGTGCTGCGACCTCGGCTATGACGGGCTGATCAACATCGACGGCATCGTCACCGTCGACGGCCGGGTCATCTATAACGAGTTCAACGGCCGGGTCGGCGGCTGCTCCCACATGCACCACATCCTGCAATCGGCGGCCGGCCAGGGCTATGGCGACACGCTGGCCGTCGCCTCGCACAGCCGCGACATCAATATCGGCATCGAGCGCGTGCTGGGCATCCTGCGCCAGGCAAAGCTGGATTTCACCGCGGAAAGCGGCCGCGGCATCATCCTGACGGCGGAGGATGCGGCCGGCTCCGGCTTCCTCGAATATCTGTCGGTCGCCCGCACCCACGCCGAGGCGCTGCAACTGGAGACGGTGTTCGAGCGTATGCTCGATCAGGGCTTCTATGAGGAGCGGCCGAGCGGCATCGAGCATCTGGAGAACATCCTGACGACCCTGGCCCCAGCCGCACCAGCCCCAGCCGCACCAGCCCTGGCCGCACCAGCCGTGGCCGAGCAGCAACCGGCGGGTAAGGCCGAGCCCGAACCGGCGGCATCGCACGGCTCCACACGCAAGCCCTGATTCCGCTCTCGCAAAGGCTGGCATTCACGCTATGTTTCCGCGCTCGAGTCGCAGGATCGGACATGCATGGCACCCGACGAACCGCCGCTGGAATTTCCGCCGAGCTGCCGGCCCGAGACCATCGCCCTCTATGAATTCTGGCGGGCCAAGTGCGGCACGCGGCGCATGCCCAGGCGTTCGGACATCGAGCCCTGGGAGATCCCGCCGCGCCTGCTGCCCTGCATCTCGCTGGTCGACGTCGTCAATGACCGGCGCCGCTATGTCTATCGCCTGGTCGGCACGGCGGACGTCCAGGTGCGCGGCCATGATCCCACCGGCAAGTCGGTGATCGACGGCTTCTTCGGCCCCGATGCCGACAATGCCCTCTCCTGCTATGACACGGTGGTGAGGACCCGGGCGCCGCTGCTCGACCCCGAGCCTTTCATCGCCACCAATGGCCGCTACGCGACCGAGGAAACCATCTTCCTGCCGCTGTCCGACGACGGGATCAACGTCAACAAGATCCTGGTCTTCTTCGCCTTCAAGGACGTGCTCGATCCCAGCGCGCCGGTTCAACTGGACCTCTGACGACAAATGCTCAAGGGCCGGGCCCCCAGATGCCACGCCGGGCGCGAATCACCATGACGCGCGGCCTCTCTCCGGGATATGCTGCGACGCAAAAGCGGCCCTCCGCCCGCTTGGGGAATGAGATGAAGGATTCGCGGCGAACCCCCGCAAAATCATCCCGGACGCGCCAGGGCACGGCATCGAACGCCGCCGCGCTGAAAGCGAAGGGTGCCAAGAGCACGGCCGCGAATGCGGGCAATGCCGCCGGCGATTTCCAGGACCCGCACAAGGTCGCCTCGCGCGAGCAAAGGCTGGAGGCGGCGATCGGGCGCGAGGTGCGCGCCTTCCGCCATCAATTGAACATGACCGTCACCCAGCTCGCCGCCGCCGCCAACATGTCGGCCGGCATGCTGTCAAAGATCGAGAACGGCCAGACCTCGCCCTCGCTCGCCACGCTGACCGAATTGTCGCGCGCGTTGCAGGTGCCGGTGACCGCCTTTTTCCGCCGCTTCGAGGAAGAGCGCAGCGCCACCTACGTGAAGGCCGGCCAGGGATTGCCGATCGAGCGCCGCGGCACCCGCGCCGGACACCAGTACCAGCTCCTCGGCCATTCCTTCAGCCGGCTGCTGGCGGTCGAGCCGTATTTGATCACCCTGACCGAGAGCTCGGATGTCTTCCCGGTCTTCCAGCACGAGGGCGTCGAGTTCCTGTTCATGCTGGAGGGCGAGGTCGGCTACCGCCACGGCGACAAGACCTACCTGCTGCAGCCGGGCGACAGCCTCTATTTCGACGCCGACGTGCCGCATGGGCCGGAAGAGCTGCGCAAGCTGCCCGCCCGCTATCTTTCGGTCATCTGCTACCCGCGCAGCAGCGAGCAGGCTTGAAAAACCGGGATTTTCGGCGATTTCCCAGTAGTAAAAAAAGTTTCCTGTCCCTTGCGTGCCGGCCTGTGAGTCACTATTGTTGACGCATGTGTCCGGCTGCCCCGCCGCCGGGCCGTTTTCCTGCCAACGAAAAGGTGCAAACCATGTGCGGCATCGTCGGTCTGTTCCTGAAGAACCCGGCCCTGCAATCCCAGCTCGGAAGCCACCTGGAGACCATGCTGGTCGGCATGACCGAGCGCGGCCCGGACAGCGCCGGCATCGCCGTCTATCACAGCCCGACCGCCAAGGGCCGCAGCAAGCTGACGCTGTTCAATGCCGATGAGAGCTATCCCTGGCGCAAGCTGTCGGGCGATCTCGGCACCGCGCTGAAGGTGGAGACCGATATCAGCCAGAAGGGCAACCACGCTTTGCTGATTGCCGAAACCAGCGAGGCGAACGTCATCGCGTGGCTGCGCGCCAACCGGCCGGACGTGCGCGTCATGGGCTACGGCACGCTGATGGAGGTCTATAAGGACATGGGCCTGCCGGGCGAGGTGGCGAAGAAATACGGCCTTGCCGGCATGGCGGGCAGCCACGCCATCGGCCACACCCGCATGGCGACGGAAAGCGCCGTCACCACGGAGCATTCGCATCCCTTCACGCCCGCGCCGGACATGTGCCTGGTCCATAACGGCTCGCTCAGCAACCACAACAATCTCCGCAAGTGGCTGCGGAAACAGGGACAGGTCTTCGACACCGACAACGATTCGGAAGTCGCCGCGCGCTATTTCGCCTATCGCCTGTCGGAGGGCGCGACCCTGGAGGAAGCCCTGGAGGCCGGCCTCACCGACCTCGACGGCTTCTTCACCTTCACCATGGGCACCAAGGACGGCTTTGCCGTGGTGCGCGACGCCATCGCCTGCAAGCCCGCGGTGCTGGCGGAGAATGACGATTGGGTGGCGATGGCCTCCGAGTTCCGCTCGCTCGCCTACCTGCCCAACGTCGACAAGGCGAAGATCTGGGAGCCCGCACCGGCCAAAGTCTACATCTGGAGCCTGCATTGAGATGAACGTCATCGATCTGGCGAAGACTCCCCTTCGCGAAGTCAACCAGCGCCTGCACAAGCTGCCCGCCGATACCAACGAGCGCCTGTGGAAGCTGGTCAACGTGCATGGCGAACATGCCTGCGCCGTCGGCCTGACCCAGCCCATCGAGGTCCATATCGAGGGCCATATCGGCTATTACTGCGCCGGCATGAACAAGGAAGCCACGGTGGTCATCCACGGCCAGTGCGGCGTGGGCGTGGCGGAGAACATGATGTCCGGCGAAGTGCGGGTGAAGGGCACCGCCTCCACCGCCGCCGGCGCCACCGGCCAGGGCGGCTTGCTGGTGATCGAGGGCGATGCCGGCACGCGCTGCGGCATCTCGATGAAGGGCATCGACATCGTGGTCGGCGGCTCGGTCGGCGCCATGAGCGCCTTCATGGGCCAAGCCGGCAGCCTCGTCGTGCTGGGCGATGCCGGGGCCAATTTGGGTGACTCGCTCTACGAGGCGCGGCTCTATGTGCAGGGGAAGGTGGAGAGCCTCGGCGCCGATTGCGTCGAGAAGAAAATGACGCCGCACCATGTGGAGAAGCTTGGCAAGCTCCTGAAGCGCGCCGGCATGAACGCCGACCCGAAAAAGTTCAAACGCTACGGCTCGGCCCGCAAGCTCTACAATTTCCACGTCGACAATGTCGACGCGTACTAGAACGATGGTCGACCGAATGAACCGTTCCGACAATCTCGTCATGCCAAGGCTTGGCCTTGGCATCCACGAGTTTCTATGAGCAAGACCGTGCCTTCGCAGGCAAACTCGTGGACCCCAAGGCCAAGCCTTGGGGTGACGGAGTTTGTAGCTGGCGCGGCAACGACAAAACCGACACCGTTAAACTCCGACAGCGAGAGCAATATCTGATGAGCTCCACGCCCTTCTACACGCCGCCCCGCTGGTCCGCGACCTTCGATGCGCATTCGATCGCCGAGATCCACCGCGCCGCGCAGACCGGCATCTATGACATCCGCGGCGGCGGCGCCAAACGCAAGGTGCCGCATTTCGACGATTTGCTGTTCCTCGGCGCTTCGGTCTCGCGCTATCCGCTGGAAGGCTATCGCGAGAAGTGCGGCACCGACGTGGTCTTGGGCACCCGCTATGCCAAGAAGCCGATCCATCTGAAGATTCCCGTCACCATCGCCGGGATGAGCTTCGGCTCGCTGTCGGGCAACGCCAAGGATGCATTGGGTCGCGGGGCCAGTCAGATGGGCACCAGCACCACCACCGGCGACGGCGGCATGACGCCGGAAGAGCGCAAGTCGTCGAAGACGCTCGTCTACCAGCTGCTGCCCTCGCGCTACGGCATGAACCCGGACGATCTGCGCAAGGCCGACGCGATCGAGGTGGTGATCGGCCAGGGCGCCAAGCCCGGTGGCGGCGGCATGCTCTTGGGCATGAAGATCACCGAGCGCGTGGCGAAGATGCGCACGCTGCCCGTCGGCATCGACCAGCGCTCCGCCTGTCGCCATCCGGACTGGACCGGCCCGGA
>DASZQC010000443.1:0-17283 GCA_035549815.1 Dongiaceae bacterium | reverse complement strand
CTGATCTCCGCGAGAGCATCCTCGAGGCGCTTTTCATTGCGGCCGGTGATGTAGACGTGGGCACCTTCGGCCGCGAACGCCTTGGCGGTTGCGAGGCCAATGCCCTCCGTCCCGCCCGTGATCACTACGACCTTGTCCTTGAACCGATTCGCCATGCTTCTCTCGTTTCGGATAACTGGAGGGTTACTCCACTTTTTATACGGAGGTATCCTCCACTTCACAAGTCTGTAGTGAGGGGAATATTTTGAACGACGATGCCCCGTTGCGAGCCGATGCCCAGCGAAACCGGGAACGCATCCTCATGGCAGCGGAGGAAGTGTTTCTGGAACGAGGAGCAAACGCCGCTTTGGAGGAGGTGGCTAAGCGCGCTGGCGTTGGCATTGGGACCCTCTATCGGCGGTTCCCGACCCGCGAGGAACTTCTCGCGGCGGCTTACAGCGCCCGGTTCGAGACGTTCGCGGAGACCAGCCGATCTCGGGATGCCGAGCTCGATCCCCTAAGCGCCATGCGTGTCTATCTGGAAGAACTGGTGCAACACACCAACGTCTATCGCGGTCTTTCGGCATCGCTCGGAACGGTCTTACAGGTCGGGACGCCCGGATGTGTCGCGACCAGCGAAGAAGGTGTCCGCCTCTTGCAGCGTGCGCAAAAGGCGGGGGTCGTTCGGTCTGATATTCGCTTCAACGATATCGTGTGCATGGCGACAGCGATCTCGCTGGCGACCGAACAACCTCACTCGAAAGCTCGCATCGCTCATTTGGTGGGCGTGTTCGTGAATGGGATCCGCACCCGTTGCAGCTCCCAAGAACGCCGGGTTCGCAGCGCAAATGGCCGCGTTGACTCGCGGGGATAGATCAGCCCGCTGCAATGTTGCGCGTGGATTCGGCCTGCTGATCTCCCCGGGTTGTCGTCAATCTCGAGGGAAATTCACCGTGCAATCACTCACGCAACCCATGGCGCCGGGCGAACTCATCGCCGCGCTCTTGCCGATGTAGATAGTCCTCGCGGTGCCGTTCGCGATCGGCGTCACCTATCTGGCCCCGAAGATGGGCCGGAATCCCTGGCTGTGGGGCATCCTGATGCTGATCCCCATCTTCAACGTCATCCCGACGTGGATTTTTGCCTTCCTGGTGGCGGGTGCGATCCTGGACCGCCTGAACGCCCTCAACGACCGGGCGAAGAACGTCGCGCCCTTTACCTGGGCCCCGCTACCTGGACGGCCCGCCGCGCATCGATTCCGCGATCTCCCGGGCTCTGGCGTCCTGCTTGGCGGAATTGACCGCCAGGACGGCGTGCAGCACGGCGATACCCCAGATGAACATCGACAAGCCGGTCGTGATCACCGGGAATATCGCAAATGGGAGGGTGATCACGGCCAACAGCCAGATCAGCAAATTGAAGATGGCTTGGAAGATCTTCCCATAGATGAGCAGCGCCAGAGGCGGCAGGAAAATCGCGACCAAGTAGATCATTGGGCGGCACCTCGGTTGGGTCGGGCGTCGAGTCGTGGTTAAAACTACATGGCGCGTCGGGTTAAGCAAATCCAGCGGCACTGCTCCGATTCGCCGGATTCCCCGGCGAATCGTCGGGTTGTTAGCGTTGTCACAGCCCCTTCCGCATTGCACCTAAATCG
This sequence comes from Dongiaceae bacterium, assembly GCA_035549815.1. Classification (GTDB taxonomy): domain Bacteria; phylum Pseudomonadota; class Alphaproteobacteria; order Dongiales; family Dongiaceae; genus Dongia_A. Next base: position 15,650 of record DASZQC010000443.1, on the reverse strand, counting down.
TTGATGCATAACAACAAAATAGCTATGCAGTCGATGCATGCAACATATGTGCATTTTTGGCTAGTGTTCGAGTCGGATCGTTCCTTATTCTCTTACTGTGTTGATCAGCCACACTGTTGCTTTCCGGCAACAGGGCGATCCAGAGAGTTTCGGAGCGCATGCTCCACAGTGAATACCCGGGTGCAACGCCCGTGTATGAGGGTCTTCGGATCCTACGTCTCCCAGACGTAAAGCCTCCCTGTTTAACTTGCCGGGTCTTCGGACCCGGCAATTTTTTTGCCCGTACGGCCGCCCTCTGGCCGCCCTTACTCCCCGGGCGCCATCGCCGCCATGGCGCGCGTGGCCGGGCGTACGGCGTAGTTGGACGCCATTTGCCGCCCCTCTTCGCATTCGCGCGCGTAGGTGATCAGGTGGTGCGCCACCAGGCCGATGTGAATCAGTTCCTCGATCCTCTTGGCCTTCAATGCCGGCCAAGCCATGCGCCAGAAGATCCGGCGATAGGCGCTGAACAGCCCGACATGCAGGAACAGGTTGAACAGGCAGGTCAGGCCCTTGCGGATGTTGGGGCCGTTCAGGCGCGCCCTGGTCACCGGCGGCTTGATGCGGTTGGGAAAGGTATGCTCCGCGTTGTACGCGAAACGCGCATAGACCGCCTCCGGCGCATAGGCATGCCGCACGCAGCGGTGCCAATCCTCCAAGACGTCGTCGTAGGGCCGCAGGAAGTCGACGTTGGATTCCCGGTCACCCTGCTCCCGAAGGCGCCCTGCGGCCGCCAGGCGGTCCCATAGCGGCGTGCGCGGCAGGGCCTGCAGCAGATTGATGGTCAGCAGCGGAATCTGCGAGCGGTCGATGAACTCGATGATGCGCCCCGCTGTATCCGGGCTGTCGGTATCCAGCCCCAGGATGATGCCAGAGACCACCTCCATGCCGTAGCTGTTCAGCGTGGCGACACCTTCGAGCAGCGGCACCGCCAGATTGTGCTGCTTCGCCATGGCGCCCAGCGCCGGCAGCTCCGGCGTCTCGATGCCGCAGAACACGGTGGCGAAATAGGCTTCCTTCATCATCGCCAGCAGGTCCGGCATGTTGGCGATGTTCAAGGTCGCCTCGCAGGCGAAGCGGATCGGATAGCCGCGCTGCTTCTGCCATGCCACCAGATGCGGCAGCAATTCGCGCGCCGCCTTGCGGTTGGCGACGAAATTGTCGTCGACGAAATAGACCGCGCCGATCGGCCCGCGCGCCAGCAGCGCATCCAGCTCCGCCAGCACCTGCTCCGGGCTCTTCAGCCGCGGCTGGCGGCCATAGAGCGCCGGGATGTCGCAGAACTCGCAACGATAGGGACAGCCGCTGGAGAACTGGATCGAGCCCAGCATGTAATGCCCGGCATTGATCAGGTGATAGGCGGGAATCGGGAAATCGTGCAGCGGCACCCGCTCCTTGGTCTCGAAGCGGCGCTGCTGCGCCGGCCGGGAGACATCGGCGTCGAGCAGCGCGATCAACTCGTTCGTCGCATCTCCCACCTCGCCGATATGGATGTAGTCGAAATCCGGGTACTGCTCCGGACAGGCCGAGACCGATGGGCCGCCCAGCACGCAGACGCGGTCCTGGGCATGGGCGCGGCGGGCGATATCCTGGATCGCGGCCCGCTGGATGTGCATGCCGCTGACCAGCACGATCTCCGCCCAGTCGAAATCGGCTTCCGAGGCGGCGCGGATATTCTCGTCGATGAAGCGGACATCCCAGGCTTTGGGCAGATAGGCGGCGATCAGCAGGATGCCCTGGGGCGGCATGAAGGCCTTCACCCCCATCAGGCGGTAGGCATGTTCGAAGGTGCCGAACGAAGGCGTGTAGCGGGGAAAAACGCACAGCACGCGACGCGCGTTTTTCGCGTCGTCCGGCAGCTTTGTCCCCGGCAGCTTTCTCATGGTCGCTTGGCCTCTTTGTGGGTCACTGCACCGATGGTAAAGCCGTATGGGCGTCCAGGTTCCCGAATTCGAGACCCGGCGCCGAATTCTGTCTAGCTAATTCCGATCGAGTTGAAGAAGCGGACCACGCGCGCAACCGCGTCGGTCACCTCCGGCGAATGGGTGATGTCCTCCAGGGCGTCGGTCGAGGATTTGATGGCGGACTTATCCGGCGCCGGATTCTTGACCTCGTCCTCCAGGGCCGAAACATGGCCCATGATGTCCGAGAGGTCGTCCTCCGAAAAACCGGCCTCTTTCACTTCCTTGCGAAAGCGGGAAAGCGCCGCCAGCGCCTTCTCGCGGTGATCGTCTTTCATGAATTCTGCGCTCCGCAGCCTGCCTGGACCGGTATCAGAATACACCGGGAGGCCGGTGGCAAGGGCGCACATTCACATGAAAAGGGGCTCGTTCTGCAGATTGGCGTAGAGCGCGGCAACGAAATCGCCATAGCCGTTGTAAATGAGAGTCGGCCGCGGCTCGTCGGTGCCCAGCACGCGCTCGCTGGCCTGGCTCCAGCGCGGATGCGGCACCTCCGGGTTCACGTTCGCCCAGAAGCCGTATTCGGAGGCCTGCAGGGCCTGCCAGAAGTTGACCGGGCGCTGGTCGGTGAAGGTGATCTTCACCAGCGACTTGGCCGACTTGAAGCCGTATTTCCACGGCAAGGCGAGGCGCAGCGGCGCGCCATTCTGCTTCGGCGCCGGCTTGCCGTACATGCCGGTCACCATGAAGGCGAGGTCGTTGGTCGCCTCTTCGATGGTCAGGCCCTCGACATAGGGCCAGGGGTACCAGGGCGTCTTCTGCTCCGGCGCCACGTCGGCATTCATGAAGGTCTCGAAGCGCAGATATTTGGCGCCCGCCTGGGGTGCCGACAGCTTCACCAGCTCTTTGAGCGCGAAGCCGCTCCACGGCACCGCCATCGACCAGGTCTCGACGCAACGGTGGCGATAGAGCCGCTCTTCCAGCGGCATCTGCTTCAGCAGATCGTCGAGGCCGATCTGCATCGGCTTGTCGACCATGCCGTCGATGGTCAGCACCCACGGCCGCACGGGCAATGCCTGCGCGGCCTCGACCACATTCTTCGACGTGCCGAACTCATAGAAATTGTTGTAGCGGGTCGACCATTCTTCCGCGGTCAAGTCACGGTCGAGCTTATAGGTCTCGTTGCGCTTGAAGGGATAAAGGCTGGCGGAGGGATCGGGCGTCGTGTCGGCGGCTTGCGCTTGCGCCTTCTGCTCCTCGCCGCAGCCGAGCAGAACCGCGGCCGCGCCGATGGCGGCGGTGCCGGTCAGGAAACGGCGGCGGTTGAAAAACACGTGCTCCGGGGTCGCCTCGCGCTCCGGAATTTCCCAGCCGCGTTGGGTCTTGATGAACATCGGGATCGCTCCCAGCAAACAGAGGCGCAGCTAGGAAGCAGAATGGGCGGCAAAGCCGCCCATCGCAAGTCACGAAGGATTGAGGGATTTAATTACTTGCTGAGTAGAGCCCGCAGCATCCATGCCGTTTTTTCATGGATTTGCAGCCGCTGGGTCAGAAGGTCCGCGGTCGGCTCGTCGCCGGCCTTGTCCGCCGCCGGGAACACGGCGCGGGCGGTGCGGGCGACGGCTTCCTGGCCTTCGACCAGTTGCTTGATCATGTCCTCGGCCTTGGGCACGCCGGTCTCTTCCTTGATCGAGGAGAGCTTCGCATAGGCGGCATAGGAGCCAGGCGCCGGATGGCCCAGCGCGCGGATGCGCTCGGCGATGGCGTCCACCGCGAGGGCGAGCTCGTTGTACTGCGTCTCGAACATCAGATGCAGCGTGTTGAACATCGGGCCTTCGACGTTCCAGTGGAAATTGTGGGTCTTCAGATACAGCGTGTAGGTGTCGGCCAGCAGCTTGGAGAGGCCCTCGGCGATCGTCTTGCGATCCTTTTTCGAAATGCCGATATCGATGTCCATAGGATTACCTCGCGGGGTGAAACACGCCGCCAGCATGGGCGGATTTCCGCCCCGATTCAAGGTGCTTTAGAACTATTACAAAGTGCTGCGACGGCATGACGCTTTGGCGCAACGCCACTTCCCGTCATTGCCGGGCGAAGACCCGGCAATCCAAATCCATCTCAGCGTCCCTTCGGGAAATTTGGATCACCGGGTCACGCCGCTCACGCGGCGGTCCGGTGATGACGAAGATAAAAGCCTACTTCAAAGCCTGGCAGGCGCGGATGATGCGGGTGCAGGCTTCGCGCAGCGCCTCGGTCGAGGTCGCGTAGGAGATGCGGAAGAAGGGCGACAGGCCGAAGGCCGAGCCCTGCACCGCGGCCACGCCTTCCGCCTCCAGCAGGTAAGTGACGAAATCGTCGTCGGTCTCGATCACCTTGCCCTGCGGCGTCTTCTTGCCGATGGCGCCGGCGCAGGACGGATAGACGTAGAAGGCGCCTTCCGGCTTGTGGCAGCGCAGGCCCGGCGCCTTGTTCAGCATTTCGACCACCATGTCGCGGCGGGCCTTGAAGCTCTCGTTGTTGCGGGCGATGAAATCCTGCGGGCCGTTCAGCGCCTCGACCGCCGCCGCTTGGCTGATCGAGCAGGGGTTGGAGGTCGATTGCGACTGCATCTTGGCCATCTGCTTGATCAGCGAGGCCGGGCCGCCGGCATAGCCGATGCGCCAGCCGGTCATGCAATAGGCCTTGCTGACGCCGTTCACGGTCAGCGTGCGGTCGTAGAGCTTCGGCTCGATCTCAGCCGGCGTCGAGAACTCGAAGCCGTCATAGACCAGGTGCTCATACATGTCGTCGGTCATCACCCAGACATGCGGATGCTTCACCAGCACGTCGGTCAGCGCCTTCAGCTCGGCGCGCGAATAGGCGGCACCGGTCGGGTTCGACGGTGAGTTCAGGATGATCCATTTGGTCTTGGGCGTGATCGCCTTTTCCAGGTCCTCCGGCCGCAGCTTGAAGCCGCTATTCTCGCCGCAGGGCACGAAGACCGGCTTGCCCTCGCACAGCAGCACCATGTCCGGATAGGAGACCCAGTACGGCGCCGGGATGATGACCTCGTCGCCGGCATTCAAGGTCGCCGCCAGCGCGTTGTAGAGCACCTGCTTGCCGCCGGTGCCGACGGTGATCTGCTCCGGCTTGTAGTCCAGGTTGTTCTCGCGCTTGAACTTGGCGCAGATCGCCTTCTTCAGCGCGTCGGTGCCGTCGACCGCGGTGTATTTGGTGTCGCCCTTCTGGATCGCGGCGATCGCCGCCGCCTTGATGTTGTCCGGCGTGTCGAAATCCGGCTCGCCCGCGCCCAGCCCGATGACATCGCGTCCCGCCGCTTTCAGATCGCGCGCCTTGGTGGTCACGGCGATGGTGGGCGACGGCTTGATGCGGTCCAGACGTTCGGCGATGAAGGCCATGATGGGAGTCTCGAAAGAAGGGTTGAAAAGCGGGCCGGAACATACTTGGCCGAGGCTTCCGGCGCAACGCCCTAAGGCGCATGGCGGCCCTGCAATCGGGGCGTTTTTCCGCCGATTTGGTTGCTTTTGTAACGAGACATTCCCGCTTCGTTCAGGCGACCCGCCGGGCGGCCAGGACCAGCAATGCCACGCCGACCGCCACCGCCCAGGTCACCGGCGCGACCGCCTCGCCCAGCAACAGCGCCGACAGGCCCAGGCCGAAGAAGGTCTGCAGCAATTGCAGCTGCCCGACGCGCGCGGCACCACCCAGCGCCAAGCCGCGATACCAGAACAGGAACCCGACGAACATGGAGAACAGCGAGACATAGCCGAACCCGGCCCAGGCCGAAGCCGGTACGGCCGCCATGTTCGCCGGCCACAGCGCCACGCTGGCGATGATCGAGACCGGCAGCGACAGGACCAGCGCCCAGGAAATGACCGCCAGACTGCCCAGCCGCGTCGTCAACTTGCCGCCGACCGCATAGCCAAGCCCGCAGGTGACGATGGCGGCCAGCATGAACAGATCCGCCGCTTCGAAGTCGAGCCCACCGGCGATCCAGGCATGTCCGGCGACCAGCGCCGAGCCGAGCACGGCGAACAGCCAGAACAAGGGCCGCGGCCGGTCCTGCCCGATCAGCACGGCAAATCCGGCGGTGCTGAGCGGCAGCAGGCCGACAAAGGGGATCGCGTGGCTGGAGGGCACGAAGCGCACTGCCAGGGCGCTGAACAATGGGAAACCCAGCACGACGCCGAACGCGACGACACCGAGCGCCATCCAATCGCGGCGGCTGGGCCATGGCGCCCGCGTCAGGACGAGCAGCCCCGCCGCCAGCAAGCCGGCCAAGGCCGCGCGGCCCGCCGTCACGAACCACGGATCCAGCGCCGCCACCGCCGCGCGCGTGGCCGGCAGCGAGGCGGAGAAGATCAACATCCCGGCCGCGCCATGCGCCCAAGCCGTCCAGTCGCCGCTCCGCGCGCGATCAATCGCAAGGCTCGTCATCGCAGTTTTATCCCTCGTCACCCCCAGCCACCGAATGTCGGCCTGCGCCGACAGCGCTTGACCCGAGGGTCCAAACTTGGATCGCCAGGTCTTCGCCCGGCGATGACGAGCCTGGGATAAACGGACTCGCGCAACCAGGGACGGATGCACTACAATTCTATTAACTGTACTGGTACGGATAGCATGACGGTTGAATCCGCCACCCTGACCGAGCGCATCGGCGCCGCCATCCTGGCGCGGATCGAGGATCGTTCCCTCGCCCCCGGCGCCAGGCTGCCCTCCATCCGCGCGGCGGCGGCGGAATTCGCGGTCAGCAAATCCACCATGGTCGAGGCCTATGATCGCCTGGTCGCCGCCGGCCGCATCGAGGCGCGGCGCGGCTCCGGCTTCACCGTGGCCGCGCGGCGCGCGCCGCTCAGCCTGCAGGAACTGGCGCCGAAGCTGGACCGCGCCATCGATCCCGTGTGGGTGGCGCGGCAATCGCTGGAGGCTGACGATCGCGCCCTGAAGCCCGGTTGCGGCTGGCTACCCGAAAGCTGGCTGCCGGAAGCGGAATTGCGCCGCGCGCTGCGCGCAACCGCCCAGGCGCCGCAGGCGAAGCTGCTGGAATACGGCCATCCGCTGGGCTACCTGCCTTTGCGCCAAGCCTTGCAGGCGCGCCTCGCCGAGCGCGAGATCGAAGCGCCGCCCAGTCGCATCCTGCTGACCGACGGCGGCACCCAGGCGATCGACCTGGTGCATCGCCATCTGCTGCAGCCCGGCGATACGGTACTGGTGGACGATCCCGGCTATTTCAACTTTCACGCCAACCTGCGCGCGCATCGGGCCGTGACACTCGCCGTGCCGCGCCGGCCGGACGGGCCGGATCTGGAGGTCATGGCGCGCCTCGCCCGCGAGCATCGGCCGAAGCTCTATCTGATGAACGCCGCCCCGCAGAACCCGACCGGCGGCGCCCTGTCGCCGGCGATCGCGCACCGCCTGCTGCAACTGGCCGAGGCCGAGGATTTCCGCATCGTCGAGGATGACATCTTCGCGGAGTTCCGCCGCCAGCCGACGCCGATCCTTGCCGCGCTCGACGGCTTGCGCCGCGTGATCCATCTCGGCAGCTTTTCCAAAATCCTGTCGGCCGGCGTGCGCTGCGGCTTCATCGCCGCCGACGCGGCGACCATCGACGCACTGCTCGATTTGAAGATCGCCACCTGCTTCGGCATGGACCAGGCCGCCGCGCAGATGGTGCACCGGCTGCTGGCCGACGGCACGCATCGCAAGCACGCGGAGCAGGTGCGCAAGCGCCTCGGCACAGCCATGAGTCAGGTCGGCGCCAGGCTGAAGACGCTGGGCCTCGCTCCCTGGCAGGAGCCGCGCGAAGGCTTGTTCCTGTGGATGCAGCTTCCCGATGGACGCGACGCCGCGCAGATCGCGCAACGCGCGCTACGCCAGGGCATCGTGCTGGCACCCGGCAACGTCTTCAGCGCCACGCAATCCTGGCCGGATTATCTGCGCTTCAACGCGGCGCAGAGCCAGCATGTGAAATTGTTCGAGTTTCTGAGGGCGGAACTGCGATCGCGCGGCTAGGCTCTAAAGATCGCCGTCATCCTTCGGCGTCTCTTCGAACAGGCGTTCCATCATGATCGCGGGATTGTTCATGAAGTCGCGCATGATGCGGTAATGCGGCGTCTCGCTCAGCGTCACCTCGCGCACCACCTTGCCGTCGAACAGCAGAAGCTGCGCCCCGGGATAGGCCATCATGATCGGCGAGTGCGTGGCGATGATGAACTGCGATTCGCCCTCCAGCTCCAGCGCGCGGATGATCTTGAGGAACGCGAACTGCCGCTGCATCGACAGCGCCGCCTCCGGTTCGTCCAGGATGTAGACGCCGCGGCCATAGCCAAACCGGCTTTCGGCCCACGCCATGAAGGATTCCCCGTGCGATTGCGCGTGCAGCGACTTGCCGCCGTAACTCTCTTGGGCGCCCACTGCGTCCACATAGCGGCCGAAATTGAAGAAGCTCTCAGCCCGAAGGAAGAAGCCTCTGGTCACCTTCGGCAGCCAGCCCAACCGCATCGCGTTGCCCAGCGGCGAGGTATTGTGGTCGCCGTCATAGGCGTGATTGCGATTGCCGCCGCTCAGATTGAAACCGCACTGGCTGGCGATACCCTCCAGCAGGGTCGATTTGCCGGTGCCGTTCTCGCCGACGACGATGGTCACCGGCTTCTCAAACTCCAGTTCCAGCTTGCCGCCGCGAAAGGCGGGGATGTTGAAAGGAAACTCTTTCGGCTTCACCCGCTCTTCGATGAAGCTGAGGCTCTTGAGGAACGGGGCGGTCAGCGAACTTGGCTTCGACGAATAGCGCGCCATCGGTTGCAACCTGTTTCCGGACAACAACCCTAGATTGTCACGTCCTGATCTAGCTGTCCAGAGCCACCCGGTAAAGCGGCCGTGGCGCGCTGAGGCCGGATAGAGGATGCGCCCCGACCGGCATCAGCAGGTCACGGCTCTCCTCCAGCGCCGCCTGGAAGGAATCCGAGGCGAGGATGGCGCAGCCGAAAGACTTGGTCAGCTTCTCCATCCGCGCGGCCTCGTTCACCGCCGGCCCGATCATGGTGAAGTCGAGCCGGTCCGGCGTGCCGACATTGCCGTACATCACCTCGCCCTTGTGCAAGGCGATGCCGAGATCGAAGCTGCGCACCTCCGGCTCCGCCGTCGATGTCACCGCACGGACCGCGGTTCGCGCCGCGCGCAAGGCCTGCTCGCAGACATTCATGTCCGGCTCGGCAAAGGTCGCCAGGATGCCGTCGCCCATGAATTTCAGGATGTGCCCGCCTTCGGCCACGATGGCGGCGCCCACCAGGTCGAAATAGCGGTTGAGCGTGGACATCACGAGGTCGGAATCCGCCTGCTCGGCAAAGGCGGTGAAGCCGCGCAGGTCGGAGAACAGGATTGCCGCTTCCACCCGCTCGATCGAGCCGCGATTGGTGGCGCCGGACCAGACGCGCGCCGCCGCATCCTCGCCCAGATAAGCGCCGAGCAGCGCGCGGGTGATGGTCGGCATCACCGCCGCCTTCACGCTGACCGCGAAGATCGGGAACAGCCGGTCGATCAACTCCAGGTTGGCCGCGGAGAATCCCGCAGGATCGGCCGTCGCCCAAGAGCAGGCCATCCCGAGGGTGGCCGCCGACTGCACCGACTGATCCGCTTCGAAGCCGTTGACCGCGGCGTACCATTCGGTGATGCCGCGTTCCGCCAGCTCCTCGAACAGCGGAAAGTCGCGCACGGCATCCGGTCCCTGCAGCTTGCGGCGCATGCGTGGCAGGTCGGACAGGATCATGTGGCGCAAAGGCGAATCGGTCCAGGCGGCGCTGCGCGACCAGCCATGGTCGAACACCGCCTGCGCCAGCTTCTCCTCTTCCGACTCCCAAGTGAAATCGAACGCGCGGATCAGCGGGTGGCGCGTCGACATGCCGACATAGGCGCGGCGCAGATCGACGCCATGCGTGACCAGGTGCGCAACGAAGCCGTCGAACAGCTCCGCCAGCGGCATGTTCTTCAAGCCGCCCTGCGCCAGCCAGTGCTCGATCGTCGGCGCGTTTGCCTGGTCCATCGGTTCGTTCAGAACTTCACGCCCATCTGCCGCAGCGCCGCGGCAGTCTCGGCGCCGCTGCGATGCTGGATCGCCTGCATGCCGATTGCGCGGGCGCCTTCGGCGTTATGCGGTGCGTCGTCGATGAACACGCAAGCTTCGGCCTTCTCCCCCACATGCTCCAGCAAATGGTGATAGATACGCGGCTCCGGCTTGATCATCTTGATCCGGCCCGACACCACGATGTGGCGGAAGCGCTTCAGGAAGTCGTAGCGGTTTTCGACATAGGGAAAGGTCTCGGCCGACCAGTTGGTCAGGCCATAGAGCGGCACGCCGGCTGCATGCAGCTCTTCCACCAATGCGACGCCGTCATCCAGCGTGCCGCGCAAAGTCTTCGGCCACTGGCCATAGAAGGCGCGGATCAGGTCCTCGTATTCCGGGTGCTTGGCGATCAGCTCTGCTTCGGCATCGGCGACCAGGCGCCCGCCATCCTGCTGCAGATTCCAGGCTGGCGTGCAGACATTGGAGAGGAACCAGCGACGCTTTGTCTCATCCGGGATCAGCTCGCGATACAAATAATCGGCGCTCCAATCGAACACCACGCCGCCGAAATCGAACACCACCGCCTTGATGTCGGGCATTCCGTACCTTCCAAAACAGCCATCGAAAAATCCGCGGCGATGCTAGTGGCTTTGCTGCATGCGCACAATTGCGATGTCAGTTCTGTGACGCTGTTCGCGACAGTTTGGGATCGCGACAGATTCGACCGCCACGATTTCGCCGCAATCCATCACGAAATCGCCTTCCTGCCGCAAGAGATTCGTCAGCGACGCCGCGTAGTCTCACGCTGTCCGACCTCAGGAGGGGAGATCGTCCGATGTTATCCACGGCGATGAAATCCGAATCGAAAAAGCCCGCCGCCGGAAAGTTCATCTCCCGGCGAACCAAGGGCCGCCTCGTGCGTTGGGTCGGATTGCTGGCGCTTGCCGGCTTGTTGGCGATGGCAACCTTGCCAAGCAGCCATCGCGACGCGGGGAATGGACTTGGCGTCGACCACATCACCGCAGATCAGGGAGTATCGACATGGCACGGGTGACTCGCGAAATCGGCGAAGCCTGGGTGAACGAGGCGATCATGGTGCTGGACGGCAATGCGCCGTCACGGCATTTCTGGTCCCGCTGGATGGACCGCGCGCTGGCGCCGCACGCCACGCAGATGACGGACCGCCCCGGCCCGATTCCCGCCAATGACATCGTCGCGGACATAGCGACAGAAGATGACGAAGAGCCCCTGCATCATCTCCGTGCTGGCACGGATGGCGCCGAGGTGGTTGCAATCCGCCTCGACTGAACTATCTCTCCTCTAAGCGGTTGGAAACGCCAGCATATCCGTGCTGGCGTTTCTCTTTTGTTCGCACTAGAGTCGACCCTGCTTTCAGGGAAAAAGCGATGTCCAACAAGCCCTTGATGTCCGATCCGGTGGTCGAGGAGCACGCAATTGCTCCGGCCGCTCCCCTGCCCGGCAAGCCGTTCGAGCTCAAATCCGACTTCCGCCCCGCCGGCGACCAGCCGGGGGCGATCAAGGATTTGACCGAGGGGCTGTTGCGGCGCGACCGCGACCAGGTGCTGCTGGGCGTCACCGGCTCGGGCAAGACCTTCACCATGGCCCAGGTGATCCAGAACGTGCAGCGCCCGGCCCTGGTGCTGGCGCCGAACAAGACCCTGGCGGCGCAGCTCTATGGCGAGATGAAGAGCTTCTTCCCCGACAATGCGGTGGAGTATTTCGTCTCCTACTACGATTACTACCAGCCGGAAGCCTATGTCCCGCGCACCGACACCTATATCGAGAAGGAATCCTCGCTGAACGAGCAGATCGACCGCATGCGCCACTCGGCGACGCGGGCTTTGTTCGAGCGGCGCGACGTGATCATCGTCGCCTCGGTCTCCTGCATCTACGGCATCGGCTCGCCGGAGACCTATTCGACCATGACCATCACCTTGAAGGTCGGCGACCGGCTGGATCTGAATTCGCTGCTGCGGCGCCTGGTGGAGCTGCAATACAAGCGCAACGACGCCAATTTCTATCGCGGCATGTTCCGCGTGCGCGGCGACAGCTTCGAGCTGTTCCCGGCGCACATGGAAGACCGTGCCTGGCGCTTCTCCCTGTTCGGCGACGAGATCGAGGCGATCCACGAATTCGATCCGCTGACCGGCGAGAAGCAGGCGAGCCTCACCGAAGCCAAGATCTTCGCCAACAGCCACTACGTAACACCGAAGCCGACGCTGGCGCAGGCGGCGGTGCACATCAAGGAAGACCTGAAGATCCGGCTGAAGGAGTTCGAGGCCAACGGCAAACTCTTGGAGGCGCAGCGGCTGGAGCAGCGCACGCGCTTCGACCTGGAGATGATCGAGGCGACCGGCTCCTGCGCCGGCATCGAGAATTATTCGCGCTATCTGACCGGCCGCAAGCCGGGCGAGCCGCCGCCGACCTTGTTCGAGTATCTGCCGGCCGACGCGCTGCTGATCGTGGACGAGAGCCACGTCACCGTGCCACAGATCGGCGGCATGTTCCGCGGCGACTGGCACCGCAAATCGACGCTGGCGGAATACGGCTTCCGCCTGCCCTCGGCTTGCGACAACCGTCCGCTCAAGTTCGAGGAGTGGGACCATATGCGGCCGCAGACGGTCTATGTCTCGGCGACGCCCGGCGCGTGGGAGCTGGAGCGGACCGGGGGCGTCTTCACCGAGCAGGTGATCCGCCCGACCGGCCTGATCGACCCGGTCACCATCATCCGCCCGACCGAGAGCCAGGTCGACGACGTCATCGCCGAATGCAAGGAAGCCGCCGCCAAGGCGCAGCGCGTGCTGATCACCACGCTGACCAAGCGCATGGCGGAGGATCTGACCGAATATCTGCACGAGGCCGGCATCCGCGTGCGCTACATCCATTCCGACGTCGAGACCCTGGAGCGCATCGAGATCATCCGCGATCTGCGCCTCGGCGCCTTCGACGTGCTGGTCGGGATCAATCTGCTGCGTGAAGGCCTCGACATTCCAGAATGCGCCCTGGTCTGCATCCTGGACGCGGACAAGGAAGGCTTCCTGCGCTCCAAGACCTCGCTGGTGCAGACCATCGGCCGCGCCGCGCGCAACATCGACGGCCGCGTCATCCTCTATGCCGACAAGATGACGGACTCGCTGCAATACGCGATCGACGAGACCAATCGCCGGCGCGAGAAGCAGCAGGCCTATAACGCGGCCCACGGCATCACGCCGGAATCGGTGAAGAAGCAGATCGGCGACATCCTGTCGTCCGTGTATGAGCAGGATCATGTGACGGTCGACACCGGCGTCGCCGGCGAGATGCATATGCTCGGCCACAATCTGAAAGCCACCATCGCCGACCTCGAGAAGAAGATGCGCGAAGCGGCGGCCAACCTCGAATTCGAGGACGCCGCCCGCATCCGCGACGAGATCCGGCGCCTGGAGGCGATGGACCTGGAGATTCCCGTCGGCGGGGGCGCCGCGATGACGGCAAAGGGCCTGTCCTCGCCGAAATTCGGCTCCTACAAGCCCGGCCCCTCCACCGGCGTGCGCGGCCGCTCCAAGGCCGGAAGGCCGGGAGAAGCGCCGAAATTCAAAGGTCGCAGGAAGCCGCGCTGAAAACAAAACCGGCGCCGCGGGGGAGAGTGCGACGCCGGCGAGGTCGCCCGAGGAGCACCGCGACGGAGGGGGCCGAAGCGGCGCCGGTTCGGGCGTCGATTGTCTGGGCCCGAGGGATCCGGCGGCCGCGCCCGCAGCGACGGCGACAAACGGACCCCGGCCCGGCCGACCGAAGCAGCCGACCCCATTCCCATAGCCCCTCCGGTCGGCGCGCGGCTCCTAGACTTTGGTCGAAGACTCTGATCGAAGAGAGGCGACGAACGCCGCCGCTGAACGACCTCCCGGGACCGCAGATTGTCGACAGATTCCAACCCGTCCGGACTGACCGGCTATCTCGCGCCCGATGGCTTCCTGGCCGAGCTGCTGGAAGAACTGGGCGATGCGACGCGCGAGACCTATGGGCGCCTGGTGCTGGCGGAGGGGCCGCCGCGCGCCGTGGCCTGGGTCGCGAATATGTGGCATGACCCGGTCTTCCTCGAGGTCGCCTCGATCGGCGATGCGGACAAGAAGCTGCGTGCGATCCAGCGCAACTGGGCGCTCTATTCCTGCGACCATCACCGCCGCGCCGCCTTGATCGCCGAGCGCCTGCCCAAGGTCTCGGCCAAGCCGTTAGAATTCGGCACTCCGGCGCCGACCGCGCCGCTCGGTTCCTGGACGCTCATCGAGCCGAACAAGCTGCTGGCATCGGCCCGCTGCAGCAGCCCCTTTCCCAATGGCGAAGCGAACTTCATCGAGGACAAGACGGCGCCGAGCCGCGCCTATCTGAAGCTGTGGGAGACCTTTACCCTGCTGGGCGAGCGTCCCGCGCCCGGCGCCTTCTGCCTCGACCTCGGATCGAGCCCCGGTGGATGGACCTGGGTGCTGCAGAAGCTCGGCGCGCGCGTCCTCAGCGTCGACAAGGCGCCGCTCGATCCTTCCGTCGCGCGCCTGCCCAATGTCGAGGAGCGGCATGAGAGCGCCTTCGGCCTCGACCCACGCGCGCTCGGGCGGGTCGACTGGCTGTTCTCGGATGTGATCTGCTATCCCAAGCGCCTGCTGAATCTGGTGCGCAACTGGATGGAGAAGGGCGATGTCGGCCGCTTCGTCTGCACCATCAAGTTCCAGGGCGCGACGGATTTCGCCACCATGCGGGAGTTCGCCGCGATCCCCGGCTCGCGCCTCATCCACCTGCACGCCAACAAGCACGAATTGACCTGGGTCAGGCTCTGAACCGATGAAGACACCGACCGACAGACGACGGCCGCCCGCGAAGGACGGCCCCACGACCAAGCCGAGGACCAACACGAGGGACCTGGCGCGCATCGCCGGCTTCTCCGCCGTCTCCGCGCTGTTCGCGACCGCGCCCGAGCGTGTCGAGCGCCTGTTTTTCGATGAGCGATCCAAGACGCGGGTGAAGGAGTTCTGTGCCGTCCTGTCGAAGGCGCGCAAACCCTATCGCGAGGTGCCGGCGGAAGAGTTGAACCGCGTCGCCGGCACCGCCATGCATGGCGGCATCGTCGCCGTGGCGCAGCCGCGCCCGGTCCTACCCTTCGATGCGCAGGCGGCGCGATCCTGGGCGCGCGACGGGCGCCTGCTGCTGATCCTCGACGGCATCGGCAACCCGCATAATCTCGGCGCCATCGTGCGCACCGCCGCCTTCTTCGGCCTGCCGCGCATCCTGCTCTCCGACCACGCGCAACAGGCGCTGCCCTCCGACGCCAGCTATCGCGTGGCCGAGGGCGGCTTCGAGCATGTCGATCTGTACCGCGCCCCAGGACTTTCCGCGCAGCTCGGCAAATTGCGCGGCATCTACCGCATCATCGGCGCCGCCCCGTCCGGCCGCGCATCCATCCCGGCGCGCAAGCCCGCCGACCTGCCTTTCGCCCTGGTCCTCGGCAACGAAGAGGCGGGCTTGCCGGACAAGACCCGGACCGCCTGCGACGACATCGTCGCCATCCCCGGCCACGGCCGGATCGAGTCCCTGAACGTCTCGGCCGCCGCGGCGGTCCTGATCTACGCCTTGAACGGAACTGTATCTTTCACCCAACGATG
>DASZQC010000442.1:0-2506 GCA_035549815.1 Dongiaceae bacterium | reverse complement strand
AACAGCACCAGATGCGCCATCAGCGCGTCGTGGATTTCCTGGAACTGCTGGTTGCCCAGCGGGCGGGCGAGGTCGATGCCCTCGACGCGCGCGCCGATCACCGGCGACAAGCGCCGGACCCGGATCGTCTCGTACTGCATGGCGTGTGAACCCCCTCCACAGCCGGACAAACCTTAGATGCACTGAACCGATGCCCACCACGGCGCATCGCGGGGATCAGGCGCGCGTTTCTGCAAGCCTCTGGAATCTATGTTAAAAAAACGCTGTAAGTGGTTCTTGTAATTGACACTATCGTCCATTAGTGTGCCGCCATATGCCGTTCCCCCGCGGCACAAGGTCTGGGCAACTCGTTGTTTCTGGTCGCGGCCGGCGCCAAGCTGGCCGGGAATGGACTGAAAGCGATAGGAAACATGATCAATCCGCGTCTTGCCCAGGATCTCAACGAATATCCCTTCGCGCGTCTCACCGCGCTGATCGCCGACCTGCCGGCGCCCAAGAACCCCATCATCATGTCGGTCGGCGAGCCGCAGGGCCCGGTGCCGCAATTCGCCCGCGACATCGTCGCGCGCGACCTGTCGCTGTCGAACAAGTACCCGCCCAACCAGGGCACGCCCGAGCTGTGCCAGGCGATCGCCGGCTGGCTGACGCGGCGCTACGGCCTGCCCGAGGGCATCGTGCAGTGGAACCGGCACGTTCTGCCGCTCGCCGGCTCGAAGGAGGGCGTCTACAACATCGCCACGGTCGCGGTGCCGCCGGAGAAGAACGGCAAGAAGCCGATCGTGATGATCCCCAACCCGTTCTATCAGGCCTATCTCGGCGGCGCGGTACTGGCCGGCGGCGAGACGCTGTTCCTCAACACCAATGCCGAGAACGGCTTCCTGCCGGATTTCGATTCGGTGCCGCTGGAGACGTGGAAGCGCACGGCGCTGGTCTATCTCTGCTCGCCGGGCAATCCGCAGGGCGCCACCGCCAGCATCCCCTACATGCAGAAGCTGATCGAGCAGTGCCGCCGTCACGATGCGGTGCTGGCGATCGATGAATGCTACGCCGAGATCTACAACGACAAGCCGCCATCGGGTGGCCTGCAGGCGGCGCTGGCGATGGACGAAACGAACGGCAAGGATCCGTTCGCCAATGTCGTCGTCTTCCACTCGCTGTCCAAGCGCTCGAACGCGGCCGGCCTGCGCTCGGGCTTCGCCGCCGGCGATCCCAAGATCATCGCCATGCTGCTGCGCTGGAAGACCTATGGCGGACCGCAGGTGCCGCTCGCGATCCAGAACGCCGCCGCGGCCTTGTGGGACGAGGAAAGCCACGTCGCGGCGATCCGCGGCGAGTACCAGGCGCGTTTCCAGGCGGCGAAGTCGATCCTGCACAACAAGGGCGGCTTCTTCATGCCCGATGGCGGCTTCTTCCTCTGGCTCGACGTGGGCGACGGCGAGAAGGCCGCGCGCACCCTGTGGGCCGAGGGCGGCATCAAGGTGCTGCCGGGCGGCTATGTCTCGCGCGCGGTCGACGGCGTGAACCCCGGCCAGCGTTACATCCGCGTGGCGCTGGTGCAGGACCTCGACACCACGCGTCGCGCACTCACCCGCATGTCGGAGCTTCTGTAGTCCCATGGCGTTGGCGTCGCTCAAGGAAACGGTGAATTCGGCACGCGGCGGCTTCCTGCCGTCGGGCGCGACGCTGTTCTTCCGCCAGCGCGCCATGGAGCTTCTGGGCATCGGCGTGATCATCCTCGGCATGGCCGGGCTGATCGCGCTGATCACCTATCACGCCACCGATCCGTCGCTGAACCGCGCCACCGGCTTCGCGCCCAACAACCTGCTGGGCTTCGCCGGTGCCGCCTTCGCCGACCTGATGATGCAGGGTCTCGGGCTCGGTGCCTTCCTGCTGCCGGTGGCGGCGATCGCCTGGGGCGTGATGCTGGCGCGCCATCACGTGCTGCATTTCTTCGGCCTGCGCCTGGCGCTGCTGCTGGCCGCGATGCTGATTGCCGCGACCGCCGCCGGCCGGCTGAGCGACATCGGCCAGTGGACGCCGCATGCCGGCCCCGGCGGCGTCACCGGCGCGGCCCTGGCGAAGTACGTCTCGGAGATCGTGCTGACCTACAGCGACGGCGGTCCGCTGCCCGTCATCGCGCCGCTGGGTGCGCTGCTGGCGCTGGCCCTGATGATCCCGGTCATGGGCATGCGGCGCGGCCACCTGCCGTTCATCTTCCGCGTGCTGTTCCTGCCGCTGAAACTGCTGCGCTGGCTGTGGAGCGCCGCCGTGGCGCTGTGGCGCGGCCGCCCCGATCGCCTCGACGAGCGCGCGCCGCCGCCCGAGCCGCCGGTCGGCTATGCCACGATCCCCGGCGAGATCGACGCCTCGCAATATGATCCGGCGCGCTTCCAGCCGATCCCCGAGGAGGAGCGGCCGCTGCCGTCGCGCGACACGCTGATGGTCGATGCGCCGCTCTCGCCCATCGCCGATCTGAAATATGGCCAGGGCGAGGTCGACGCGATCC
>DASZQC010000441.1:0-3227 GCA_035549815.1 Dongiaceae bacterium | reverse complement strand
ATTGACCACCATGTCGGTCTCGCTGCCGTCGGCCAGGTGGAA
The DNA here is from genome assembly GCA_035549815.1 of Dongiaceae bacterium. Classification (GTDB taxonomy): domain Bacteria; phylum Pseudomonadota; class Alphaproteobacteria; order Dongiales; family Dongiaceae; genus Dongia_A. The sequence goes on along the minus strand of DASZQC010000441.1, from coordinate 3,185 downwards.
CTTGATCGCCATGCCGTGCGGATTGGCGGCGGGCGCGCCGTCCGGCAGGTCGGGGATGCCCGTCGAGTTGGAGAAGCGCACCGTGACCGGGATCGTGCTGCCGTCGAAGATCGCGGCGCGGCTCAGCTTTGGCGCGTCCGCCGAGGCCTTGAAGCTGCCCTCGACCACGACACCCTTGGCGTGATTGGCGCGCAGGCCGGCATGGACGCCGAAGGCCTTGTTCAGGGCATTGACGACCTGGACCTCGATCGGCTCGTCCTCGGCCCGGGCGGGCTGTGACAAGGTCAGATGCAGGGCGGCGAGGCCCAGCAGAAGGGCGGCTTTGTTCATCGGTGTCTCCTGGCAAGTGCGGCGATGGGCGGCGCCGCGCATCCGTAGCTCTCCCGGTTCCAGAATTACACAGACGGCGCGCATTTGGTATGAATTCTGAACGCCAAAGACCCTAGCGACGATCGGACATACGTCATGCGCCCCTCGCCAATCCGCCCCGCCACGCTTGCCGACGCGCCCATCCTCGCCGAGCTGGTGAACTATGCCGGCGAAGGCCTGCCGCTCTACCTGTGGGCCAAGATGGCGGGGCCGGGCGAGAGCGCCTGGGAGGTGGGGCGCAAGCGGGCGGCGCGCGAAGAAGGGAGCTTCTCCTATCGCAATGCGACGGTGATCGAGCAGGAGGGCGCCTGCGCGGGCGCCCTGGTCGGCTACGAAATTCCCGATGCGCCGGAGCCGATCGGGACGGACATGCCGGCGATGTTCGTGCCGCTGCAGGAGCTGGAGAACCTGGCGCCGTCCACCTGGTACGTGAACATCCTGGCGGTGCTGCCGCAGTTTCGCGGGCGCGGGCTGGGCGCGCAATTGCTGGGCGTCGCCGACGAGGCCGGGCGCGGGCTGGGCAAGACGGGCATGAGCGTCATCGTCTCCGACGCCAATCATGGCGCGCGGCGGCTCTATGAGCGTTGCGGCTATCGCGTCGCCGCGTCGCGGCCGATGGTGAAAGAGGGCTGGCCGGGCGAGGGCGCCAACTGGGTGCTGCTCACCAAGGGGCTCTGATCGGCCCTCCTTCGCGCGGTGGAACGACCCTTCGTTTGATCTGTTCAGGGTCTAGCCACCAGAAGGAGGACGCCATGCCGCAACCTCGCGGGCCACAACACGGCCAGCAGATCAATTCGCCCGATCGGCAGGACACGAGATCAAACGTGGACCGGGAAGCGCCGACGCCGCGGAAGCCTGGAGAGCGCGAACGCCATGCCGCGTCGCCAGGCTCGGATGCGCGGGAAGGCAAGGACGGGCCGAGCCAACCGGACCGCAAGCAGAGCCAAGAGGAGGCCGCGCAAAAGCGTGGCGCGTGACCCGCACTGGCGGCTTCGGTGGGCGAGAAAGCTTATCGCAGGCCGAGGAAGCTCAGCACCAGGCCGATCACCACGACGAGTCCGATCAGATAGATGATGTAGTTCATCTGCGCGCCCTTTCTGCTGCTACTTGGCAACCCGGAAGCGTGAAGTCCGTTCCGCTTCCGGGACGCCGGCGCAAGCGCGGCGGGCAGAATAGGGGTGGGAATGGTGCGCGCGGTCAGGCGACGCTGCGGCGGACCATTTCGGGGAACTCGACCGAGGGCCGCGCGCGGCTCGAATGCGAGAAGACCATGATCATGTTCACGTTGACCCCGTCATCCGACAGCGGCAGGAAGATGGTTTCCTCGGTGATGTAGCGGCCGTTGATCGCCACGAAGGGCTCGGCATCCACCAGCGGCGCCTTGGTCTCGACGCAGCGGGTATACCAGCTCAGCGCATCCTCGACCGTGGTGCCGAAGAAGCCTTCGATCACCGACTTGCCGGTGGGGTCGTTGCCGCGCACCTCGACCTCGCCGGTGCCGACCAGGCGATAGACGAAGCGCCGCTCGTCCGGCACCACATCGACCAGCATGAGGCAGGGCAGCAGGCGCACCGGCATCTCCACCGGGTCGATATCGGCGCGCGCGGGCATGCGCCGTCCACGGCACTTCTCCCGCCAATAGCGGTAGAGCGTGACGGTGTCGGGGTGGCAGGTCGCCGGAAGCTGGTGATCGTTGTCGTTCAAGATGGTCTTCGAAATGAATTGGGCGGAATGGTGGTTTCGACCTCCATAAAATCGTGCATTGTTGAAAGGATTTCCAGCACGCCTCCGGATATATGCCGGGCGGCGTAGGTGCCGATATCGTTAAGGCCGGATGAATCGCAGGGTTTGCGACGGCCGGAATTAAGCATGAAAACCGGCTTCAAGAGCGCGCGCCCGCTGCATTTTCCGCACTCGTCGATGGGTCGCCCTTAACGTTTCCCATCGGCCCCCACGCGGGTCGGACCTGCGCGCGCCGCATGGCCCCATCAGGTCATATTGTCGCAGTGGGCGCGCGCCGGCCGGCCCTCAGTTCACCGGTCCCGGTCCGCCGATCCCCTCCATCTCCGGCACAGCGGGCTTCACGCCGGTGGCGCGGTTGGCGAGCACCGTCACCACCCACAGCGCGATGCCGATGCCAATCAGGATTCCGGCGATCTGGTATTGCACCGGGTCGCGGCCGGTCCACGGCCCGGCCAGGAAGGCGCAGCAGATGGCGCCGATCACCGGCAGGATGGTGGGCGTGCGGAAATGATCGTGGCCGACCTTCTCCTTGCGCAGCACCAGCACAGCGATATTCACCACGGTGAAAACGCAGAGCAGCAGCAAAGCCGTGGTGCCGCCGAGCGCCGGCACTTGCCCGACGAAGCTGATCAGGCCGAAGGCGAGCAGAGTGGTGAAGGCGATCGCCATATAAGGCGTGCGGCGGCCCGCATGCACCTTGCCGAAGATGGCGGGCAGCACATGCTCGCGACTCATGCCATAGAGCAGGCGGCTCGCCATCAGCATGTTGATGAGGGCGCTGTTGGCGACGGCGAACATGGTGATCAGGCCGAAAATCTCCAGCGGGAAGCCGGGCGCGCCGGCCTGCACCACTTTCAGCAGCGGCGTCTCGCCTTCGCCAAGTTGCTCCGGCGCCACCAGCGTGACGGCGGAGATCGAGACCAGCACATAGATGAGGCCGGTGACGACCAGGCCGGTCAGCAGGATCTTGGGAAAGATCGAGCGCGGCTCCTTGCATTCCTCCACCATGTTGACCGAATCCTCGAACCCGACCATGGCGAAGAAGGCGAGCGTGGTGGCGCCGATCACCGACC
>DASZQC010000440.1:0-3334 GCA_035549815.1 Dongiaceae bacterium | reverse complement strand
GTTCCAGCCGCTGGAGCGCGACTTCGCCTTCCTGGTGGATGCGACCGTGCCGGCCGACAAGCTGACCAAGGCGGCGAAGAGCGCCGACAAGGTTCTGATCACCGACGCCAGGGTGTTCGACCTGTTCCAGGGCGGCAGCCTGCCCGACGGCAAGAAATCGATCGCCTTCTCGGTCACCATCCAGCCGCGCGAACGCACCCTGACCGACCAGGAGATCGAGGCGCTGAGCGCCAAGGTCGTCGCCGCGGTGAACAAGGCGACGGGCGGCGAGCTCAGGAAGTAGCAATCGCCCGCTGACATCTTGAAACCGGGTCGCGCGGGGCCATATCATCTCCGTTGCCCGCATTGATTGCAGGTACTTGGGGTGAAAGCGAAGCTACGCGCTTTTGTCTACGGGACGCTGGCGATCGCCTTCGAGGCGGCGCTGTTCTATCCGGCCAAGCTCATCGACGATCAGATCGATTTCCGGCTTCGCCTGCATTTCGGAAGTATCGCCGCCTGGATGGATTGGGCCATCCACGCACTGTTCTGGCTTTCAGCCATTGTCGGCCCCATCGTGGCCTATCTCGTTGGCCGTAACCTCCTGGAGCGATGGCGGCGCAAAGCACGGTTCAAGACGAGCCTTGTGGAAGCCGCCGGAACATCTGTCAGGATCGCCGGCACAGAACGTTGGACGAACTTTCATGCGGACGAGGCGCTGGCGCTCGCCGTTCCCGATGCTGTTGCGGCCATCGACAACAAACGAAGGCTGCTGCGTCTGAAGGCAATCGGCGGTTTCCAGGACACAGCCATCGAGTTTGTCCACATCATCGGGGTCGAGTGGCGGCCGGGTGAGACTCGCGCGGCGCAAGGCCGACAATCCTTGTTTCGGCGGTTCAATCCAAAATATCGAACCCTGGCCGAGTATCCGGCTATCAGGCTGGAGATCGCGACCAAGGGCAAGGAACCGGTGCTGGAGTACTTTCTGCTCGCGGAGCCGCGCGATCGCAAAGCGCTACGGCGATGCTATGCCGCATTGGAGCGCGGCACGCGGGTGGAGCATTTCGTCAGGCCGGTCCCGACGGAGACCCTGCTCGACATATTGCCCTTGCAGGGCAGTCGTTACGGCTATGACTGGATCGAGGCTGAGGCGGGCACCTGAACCGTCAGGACGGCTACGAAGCAATCGGCGGTGCCGCGGCAAGTGCGCCTATGGCTTCGCCGGATCCGCCGCGAGAATCTGCTCCGCCAGGAACAAGGCCGCGCGGCGCCAGGCTTCGTCGTCGTCGCCGCGGAACGAGACGGTCTGGTCAAAGACCAGCTTGTCGACCTCGAGGCCGACAGCCTGCGCCTTGCCGAACTGGATGAGCGTGCTCATCTTGTGGACGCCGCCATAGAGCAGCAGCCGCGCGCCGGCGTCGCGCGCGGTATCGATGAGTTCGTCCGGCGCGGTCCGCGTGGCGGTACAGGGCGGCGCGGCGCAGGACAACGCGACGATCCGGTAGGTCCCGCTCTTTTCCAGTTCCGCGCCGACGAGCCTGGTGAACTCGGCCAGCCGCGCCGCGTGCGCTGCCTTCTGATCCTGCGTCTCGCCCGAGGTGTCGGTGTAATCGAAGTCAGCAATTGCGAGGGTCAGCGACTCAGCCGCCCATGCGGGCATGGCCAGTGCCAGCACGACACACCCCGACAGTCTTGCAAAGACGCTTCGTTTTCTCATGTGGCGTCGGCGCTGCGATCCGTGGAAGATCGCGCTATTCGGCAGGATGCCGCGATACCGCGTCAATTGGCCAAAGGCACAAGGAACCAGACCCGCATGATCGAGGCCGGCATCCTGCTCCTGCTCTGCCAGCTTGCCGGCGAGAGCATCGTGCGCGCGGTGGACCTGCCGGTGCCGGGGCCGGTGCTGGGAACCGTGCTGATGCTGGTGTTCCTGGCCCTGCGCAAGAATGTGCCCGCCAGCCTCGACAAGACCAGTCACGATCTGCTGGCGAATTTCTCGCTGCTGTTCGTGCCGGCGGGGGCCGGGATCATCCTGCATGTGCAGCGGCTGGAGGCGGAGGCTGTCGCGCTGCTGGCGGCACTCATCCTGTCCACCGCGCTCACCATCGCGGTGGCGGCTTTGGTATTCGTCGGCGTGGATCGGCTGATGGGTGGCGGGACACGTGAGGAGCCGCAGCCATGAACCCGCAATTGGGCGATCTTTGGGTCTATCTGCAGGCCAATCCGCTCGGCTGGCTGACCGCGACCTTGATCGCCTATTGGGTCGGCGTGCAGGCGCAGCGCGCGGCCGGCGGACGGCCCTATGTCAATCCGGTCGCCATCGCGGTGGTCCTCGTCGTGGCCTTGCTGGTGGCGACCGGCACGCCATACCAGACCTATTTCGAAGGGGCGCAGTTCGTGCATTTCCTGCTCGGTCCGGCGACGGTGGCGCTGGCCATCCCGCTCTATCAACACTGGCCGGCGGTGAAGCGCAGCCTGGCGCCGATGATCGCGGCGCTTTTGGCCGGCACGGTCACGGCAGTGGTGTCGGCGGTCGGCATCGCCTGGGCGCTGGGCGCGTCGGCCGAATCGCTGGTTTCCATCGCGCCCAAGTCGGTGACCACCCCAGTCGCGATGGGCATCGCCGAGAAATTGGGCGGCATTCCATCGCTGACCGCGGTGATGGTGATGCTGACCGGAATCACCGGCGCCATCATCGCGACACCGCTGCTGAATGCGCTGGGGCTCAAGGACTGGCGGGCGCGCGGCTTCGCCGTCGGTATCGCGGCGCACGGATTGGGGACCGCGCGGGCGTTCCAGGTGAACGACCTGGCCGGCACCTTCGCCGGCATCGGCATGGCGTTGAATGCGCTCGCCACCGCCATTATCGTGCCGCTGCTCTGGCAATGGTGAAAGGTTCCATGGTGAAGGATCACGCGCCGCTCAGCGACGCCTACGCGCATCCGCGCCTGGCGGCGACCTATGACGCGATCAATCCCCCCGAGGCGGACTACGATTTCTATGTGGCCCTGGCCGGCGAGCAGCCGCGCACCATCCTCGACATGGGCAGCGGCACCGGGCGCCTGTCGCTGAAGCTGGCGGCGCGCGGGCATCGCGTCACCGGGACCGACCCGGCGCCCGGCATGATGCTGGCGGCGCGCGCCAAGCCGGAGGCCGACAAGGTGACCTGGGTGCTGAGCGACGCGACGAGCCTGAATCTTACGACGCGGTTCGACCTCATCATCATGACGGGACATGTGTTCCAGGTGTTCCTCAGCGATGAGGAGGTCCGCGCCGTCCTCGACAACCTGCGGCGGCATCTGGCGCCGGGCGGACGCATCGCCTTCGAGACGCGCAATCCGGCGGTGCGCGAGTG
>DASZQC010000439.1:0-1824 GCA_035549815.1 Dongiaceae bacterium | reverse complement strand
TTTCCCTTCGCTTTGTGGGCGCGGCTGCTGGCGCGGAGCTGGCGGCGGCCGGATTTGATGCTGTCGATCGGCGGCGATGCGGGCGGCGATCCCGCCTTGCGCCAGGCCATCGCGGATTACCTGCGCGCGGCGCGCGGCATTGCCTGCGATCCCGACCATGTGCTGGTGGTGACCGGCATCCGCCAGGCGCTCGACCTGACCTGCCGCCTGCTGCTCGATGCCGGCGACCAGGTGTGGATGGAAAATCCCGGCTATCCGGGCCTGCGCGCGGTGCTGGCCGCCAATGGCGCACGGATCGTGCCGGTGCCGGTGGATGAGGAAGGCATCGACGTTGCCGCGGGGCAGGCGCAGGCGGGCAAGGCGCGGCTGGCCTGCGTCGCGCCCTCGCACCAATTTCCGCTCGGCGTCGCGCTGTCGCTGCAAAGGCGGCTGATGCTGCTCGACTGGGCGCGCGGCGCCGACGCCTGGGTGATCGAGGATGATTACGACAGCGAGTATCGCTATGCCGGCCGGCCGCTGGGCGCGCTGAAAAGCCTGGATGCCGACCATCGCGTCATCTATGTCGGCACCTTGTCGAAGCTTTTGTTCCCCAGCCTGCGCCTCGGCTATCTGGTGGCGCCGCCGCATCTGGCGGAGCCGTTCCGGCGCCTGCGCGCGGCTTTGGACGATCAGCCCTCCATGGTGGCGCAGCCGGCGCTGGCCGAGCTCTTCCGCTCCGGCCATCTCGCCGCGCATGTGCGGCGCATGCGGCAAACCTATGCATTGCGGCAGCGGCATTTGCTCGCCATGGCGGCCAGGCACCTGGACGGGCTCGTCGCGCTGAAACCCGACGAAACAGGCCTGCATCTGGTAGGGAGATTGGGCCCGAAACTCAGCCGCCGGGATGACGCACAATTGATGCAGGATGCGCGTCGGGAAGGTATCGTGCTGTCGGCCCTGTCGGGCTACGATGCCCTGGGCAACGGACCGCGCGGCCTGATGTTCGGCTACGCGGCGGCCAAGGAAGATGTGATGGAGCCGGCCTTGCGCAAACTGGCGGAGATCTGGTCGCGGTGACACGTTCGAGATTGTTTCGCCTTCTTGCGCTCTTGACATGTCTGCTTGCCTTGCCGTTGTCGCCGACCTCCGCCGCCGCACCGAAAAGCTGGCGCGTGGTGATGATCGCCGGCGATTCCTCGGCCCCGGTCTTCGACAATGCGGTGACCAGGCTCGGCGAATTGCTGGCGGGCAGGACGGGCATCGAGCTGCGCCCGCTGACCTCGGATGGCATCTACAGCAGCGAAGAGCGGCCGCTGGCGACGGCGCAGAGCATCGACGCCGCGCTGAGCAACAATCTGGCGCAGGGCTGCCTGGTGTTCATGACCTCGCACGGCACGGTGGACGGCCTCTATCTGCGCCATGACCTGGACAACGACCGGATGCTGTCGCCCGGTCGGCTGGACCGCATCCTGGACAAGCGCTGCGGCGACCGGCCGACGGTGATCGTCGCCAGCGCCTGCCATTCCGGTGTGTTCATCGCCAAGGCGACCAAGGGTGACAACCGCATCATCCTGGCCGCGGCGCGCGACGACCGCGTCTCCTTCGGCTGCGGCGCCGATTTCGAATTGACCTATTTCGACGAATGCCTGCTGAAGGCCTGGCCCAAGGGCGGCACCTGGCAGCAGCTCTTCGATCGCACCACCACCTGCGTGCGGCTGAAGGAATCCGAATTGTCGGAGGCGCCCTCGATGCCGCAGGCTTTCTTCGGCAAGAACGTGAAGGATTTGAAGCTGCCGTAGGGCCGTCGCCCGTCTTGCCGGACGATTGGAAACGGATCAGTATTCC
>DASZQC010000438.1:0-4977 GCA_035549815.1 Dongiaceae bacterium | reverse complement strand
GTCGCCCTCGACAAATTGCGGTAGTTCGATACCGAACTGGCGTCTAAGAAGCGCCGACAGTGACAAGTTGGGCGAAGGGTCTTCGCCAAGCCAACGCAGTTTGAATTTTTCGCGGGCGTTGCCGCGATCCAAGGCGACAGGAACGAGAATTAACGGCGCAAACCGCTCCTTATCGGAGCTGTCGGCCTCAAACCACTTCAGCATGCCCACCGCGAGGAACAGAATATTGACGCCCTGCTCTTCCTGGAGTGTCTTCGCATCTAGGTGGAGGGTCAGAAGGCGCTTCTGAAGGCCTTCCGAAGTGAGCCGCGTTTGCAGTCTTGTGTCGCTGTGCCGTTGGGCGACGCCTCTCTCATCAAGTGGATCATCTTCGGGTTGCGCCAGTGCCAGAATTTCGTCGCCCTCCTCGGTGTCTTTCGACGCATCCGCATCCGCTTCGGCGGCCTTGCGGCCAGCGGCGAACACTAGATTCTTCCCCTCCGCCACCAGAAGCCGAAAAACTTCCGACGAGAGTTCGTCGATGATTTCAATCGATTTGATTTTAGCCCCGCGCGGGGTGTGAATGAGCCGGTTTCGGGTAGAAAGATCCAGGAGCTCGGTTCGGCCCCTCTCCAATTTTGCGAAGAGAATATCTGAAGGACTTGTCGCCGGCGCCGCGGTCGTCTGAGCAAAATCTGACACGTCACACCCCCATAAGCCGACACACTATTATGGCGTTTAGAGTTCTCGCTTCTTTCAACTTGCGGATATGTCACCAGAATTGGTGGCTTGGCGTCAACTGTGCGACACAGGACCCCTGCCCCGAGCGACAGTCGGAGTGCCCCCTAGACTTTGGTCGAAGCGGCGCGGCGGCCTCTCCGCCGGGCATGGACTTCCGCCGGGCTCCGGTGCTCTCCTAGGGCCATGTCGCAGAGCACGGTGATCCTCGGCCTGTCGGTGGCCTATCTGGGGCTGCTGTTCGTGGTCGCATATGTGGGCGAGCGGCGCGCCGCCACCTGGTCCCAGGGGCGCCTCGCGCCCGTCATCTATGCCCTGTCGCTGGCGATCTATTGCACCTCCTGGACCTTCTACGGCGCGGTCGGCCGCGCGGCGACGGTCGGCTTGGATTTCATGCTGATCTATGTCGGCCCGGCCTTGGTCATGCTGGTGGGCTGGCCCGCCTTGGCCAAGATCATCCGCCTCGCCAAGCGGCACAACGTCACCTCCATCGCCGACTTCCTGGCGGCGCGCTACGGCAAGAGCCGCGCCGTGGCGGTGGCCGTGACCTTGATCGCCACCATCGGCGTGCTGCCCTACATCGCGCTGCAATTGCAGGCCGTCTCCACCACCTTCGCGGCCCTGGCCGGCCCGATCAGCCTGCAGCCCGAGAGCGGCGCGCCGGTGCTTTACGACACCGCCTTCATCGTCGCGCTGATGATGGCCATCTTCACCATCCTGTTCGGCGTGCGCCACGTACAGGCGAGCGAGCAGCACCGCGGCATGATGCTGGCCATCGCCTTCGAATCCCTGGTCAAGGTCTTCGCCCTGCTCGCCGTCGGACCGTTCGTGATCTGGGGCTTGTTCGACGGCCCGGCCGATCTCTCGGCCGCGATCGACCGCATCCCGGACGTGGATCACCTGATCTCGTTCTTCCCCACCGCGAACTGGGGCATGATCACCGTGCTGGCGGGCCTCGCCTTCCTGTGCCTGCCGCGCCAGTTCCATGTCGCGGTGGTGGAGGCGGACCATCCGAAGAGCCTGCGCATGGCGCGCTGGCTGTTCCCGCTCTACATGCTGCTGATCAACATCTTCGTGGTGCCGATTGCACTGGCCGGCCTCGCCTTGCTGCCGGCGGGCAGCGACCCCGATCTGTTCGTGCTGAGCCTGCCGATCAGCGGCGACGCCGGATGGCTCTCGGTCCTCGTCTTCATCGGCGGCTTGTCCGCCGCCACCAGCATGGTCGCCGTGGCCTGCATGGCGCTCTCCGGCATGGTCGGCAACGAGCTGGTGATGCCCTGGCTATTGCGCGGCCCGGACGAGCGCGCCGGCAGCGTCGGCCAACGCGCCTTGCTGGTGCGGCGCCTGTCCGTCGTCGCCATCCTGCTGGCGGCCTACGCCTATCACCGCACCATCGCCGGCCTGCTGCCGCTCGCCACGATCGGCATGGTTTCCTTTGCCGCAGTGGCGAATTTCGCGCCGGCCTTGCTGCTCGGTCTCTATTGGCGGCGCACTCACCGTTTCGGGGTCATCGCCGCCTTGTGCGCCGGCTTCGTGCTGTGGTCCTGCACCATCCTGTGGCCGACCATGCATAGCGGCGTGGCGCTGATCGAGATTCCGGCGATCGGTCCGCTCGCCTGGCTCGACCCCCTGCCGCGCGCCTTCGCGATCGAGCTGATCGTCAATTGCAGCCTGCTGGTCATCGTCTCGCTGCTCAGCAGGCCGCAGGCGCGCGACCAGCGCCAGGCCGATGTCTTCGTCGGCGATATCGAGCCCGACGCCGTGCCCGCGCCGGCACAGCGCGCCACCGACGAACTGGGCCAGTTGCGCGAGCTGGCCGCCCGCTTCATCGGCGAGGAACGCGCCGAGCAGGCCTTCGCCGGGCTCAACCTGTCCGGCGCCGCGGCCTACGAATATGTCGAGCGGTTGCTGTCCGGCACCATCGGCGCCGCCTCCGCCCGCGTGGTGATGGGCACGGCGCGGCGACGCGCCTTGTGGATGCCGGGCTCGGTGCGCGAGGTGCTGCATGACGCCACCGCCGCCATCCGCCACAATGCCGATTTGCTGCGCAAGACATTGGACCATGTCGGTCTCGGCATCGCGGTGTTCGACGGCGACGGCAAGCTGGAGATCTGGAACGATCGCTTCGCCGCCTTGACCGGCCTGCCGTCCGGCATCCTGGATAGCGGCGTGACCGCGGCGCGGCTGGGCGCCAAATACCCGATCCTGGGTGAGTTGACCGCCTGGAACGCGCCGCCTTTGCGCGAGCTGCATCTGCCGACCGGCGCCATCACCGAATTGCGCGTCGATCCGTTAACCGGCGGCGGCATCGTCGTCACCGCCAACGACGTGACCGAGCGCGTGCGCGCGGCGGAAGCGCTGCGCGACAGCGAGCGGCGCATCCGCATCGTCACCGACAACGTGCCGGTGCTGATCGCCTATGTCGATCGCGACCGGCGCTACCGCTTCACCAACCGCGCCTATCAGGCGGCCTTCCGCACCAGCACGGGAGAGACCGAGGGCCGCCACGTCTCCGAGATCCTCGGCGAAGCGCGCTATCTCCAGCTCCGCCCCTATGTCGATGCGGTGCTGGCCGGCCAGCCGCAGGTGTTCGAGATCGAGTTCCCCACCAACGACGCGCAGATCGAGATCGCCCACGGCACCTACCTGCCGCATTTCGACGCGCAGGGGACCGTGGTCGGCTTTTTCCTGCTCTATGTCGACATCACCGAGCGTCGCCGGGCCGAGATTGCCTTGCGCAATGTGAACGAATCGCTGGAGCGCCGCGTCGCCCAGCGCACCGCCGAGCTGGAGACCGCGCGCGCCAAGGCGGAAGAGGCCAATATCGACAAGACCCGCTTCATCGCCGCCGCCAGCCACGACCTGTTGCAGCCGCTGCACGCCGCGCGCCTGTTCGTCGCCACGTTGGGCGAGCGCCACCCGCAGGACGAACTGGTCAACAAGGTGGATGACGGATTGGCCTCGGTGGAAGCGTTGCTCGACGCGCTGCTCGACATCGCCAAGCTCGATGCGGGTGCGGTGAAACCGGAAGTGCGCGCCATCCCCATCGGGCCGCTGCTGGAATCGCTTGTCACCTCCTTCGCGCCGATCGCGCAGAAATACAATGTCGCCCTGCGCGTGGTGCCGACCACCGCCGTGACCAAGAGCGACCCCGCCTTGCTGCGCCGCGTGCTGCAGAATTTCCTGTCCAACGCCATCCGTTATGGCCACCAGTCCGGACGGCCGGCGCGGGTGCTGCTGGGCTGCCGACGCAGTGCGAATGGTCTGCGCATCGTCGTCGCCGATAACGGCCCGGGCATCGCCGCCGAGCATCGCCAGACCGTGTTCCGCGAATTCACCCGGCTGCGCAGCGTCGGCCGCGACGGCGAGCGCGGGCTGGGCCTGGGCCTCGCCATCGTCGACCGCATTGCCCGCGTCCTCGGCCACCGCATCGCATTGGAATCGAATCCCGGCCGCGGCGCCGCCTTCTCCATCATCGTGCCACAGGCGCCGATCAGCGAGGTGCGCCCGGCCGCCGCCGCCGCGCCGACGGCCAAGTCGCGGCGCTTCGCCCGCGCGCCCTTCGTGGTCTGCATCGACGACGAAAGGCAGGTGCGCGAGGGCATGGCCGCCCTGCTCGGCTCCTGGGGCTGCCAGACCGCTCTGGGCGCCAGCGCCGAAGACGTGCTGGACAGCGTCGCGCAGAGCGGCCGCGCGCCCGACCTGCTGCTGATCGACCTGCATCTGGGCCAGGGCCAGGCCGACGGCCTCAGCACCATCACCCGCCTGCGCCAGGATTGGGGCGAGGACCTGCCCGCCGCCTTGATCACCGCCGAACGCGACCCCGCGACCCTGAACGCGGCCCGCGGCCAGCGCGTCGACGTGCTGCTGAAGCCGGTGAAGCCGGCGCAACTGCGCGCCTTGATCGCCCAGCGCGCGGCGAGCGCGGAGTAGCGCTCACCCCTCTTCGCTGAGCGGCACGGGCGGCGTCACGCCCGGCTCCAGCGCCAGGCGCTGGGCCAGCACGATGGCCTGGCTGCGCGAATGCACGCCCATCTTGCGCAGGATCTCGGTGACGTGCGCCTTCACCGTCGCCTCGCCGATCTGCATGTCGAAGGCGATGATCTTGTTCGGCTTGCCTTCCGCCATCAGGGCGAAGACGCGGTGCTGCTGCGGCGTCAGGCTGGCGGCGCGCGCCGCGAGGTCGACATCCTGCGAGGGCAGCACGCCGTCGCCGGCGCCGGCCGGCAACACCACCTCGCCGGCGATCGCGGCGCGGAC
>DASZQC010000437.1:0-3518 GCA_035549815.1 Dongiaceae bacterium | reverse complement strand
GTACGGAGGCAATCTGGCCCCACCGAAAGCGATTGGCCGGCACGGTTCGCGTCCTTAGAGTGCGCCCAGCGCTCTTCCGAGGGTCTTTGCATGCTGGCCGATCTGCTGTCCGCCATCCAGGACGACTGGCAAATCCTGGCGTTGTCGAGCGCGGCTATTTTCCTGGCGGCGATCGTACGCGGCTTTTCCGGCTTCGGCTTCTCGCTGCTGTCGATCACGGCCATTTCGCTGATCCTGCCGGTGTCGCAGATCGTGCCCTCGATCTTCCTGCTGGAGATCGCGGCCTCGCTCAACCTCATTCCCGGCATCTGGCGCGAGATCGACTGGAAGTCGCTGCGCTGGCTGATGCTGGGCTACGTCATCGGCCTGCCGGCTGGCGCCTATGTGCTGATCAACGCGCCGGCCGATCCGACGCAGATCGTGCTGGGCCTCTTCGTCATCGCGACCTCGATCCTGATGCTGCGCGGCTTTCGCCTGGCAAGAACGCCGGGACCGACCGCCTGCACCGGTACGGGCGTGGCGTCGGGCGTGCTGAATGGCGCCTTTGGCATCGGCGGGCCGCCGGTGGTCCTGTTCTATTTCTCGACGCCGGGCGCCGCCGCCATCGGTCGGGCCTCGGTCATCTTCTTCTTCCTGTTCACCGATCTGCTGGGCGTTCTCTATTTCGCCTGGCAAGGCATCGTCACGCAGCAGAGCTTCATCCAGTTCGTGCTGTGGATCCCGGCTTTGCTGGTCGGCATCTGGATCGGCGCGCACGGCTTTCGCCGCATGAACCAGGAAGCTTTCCGGCGGTGGGTGCTGGTGATCCTGATCGCGCTCGCCGCCATCGGCATCGCGAAGGCGGGGTTGGCCTTAAGCCAATAGCTTGCGCGCATGCCGGGCGATGGTCAGCTCCTCATCGGTCGGCACCACCCAGGCGCTGACGCGGGAACCGGCGCGGGAGATCAGCGGCTTCCGCGCCGCGTTGGCTGCCGGGTCGAAATCGAGGCCCAGCCAGCCGGCGCCTTCGCACACTTTCGCGCGGATGGGGGCCGCATTCTCGCCGACGCCACCGGTGAAGATGAGGGCGTCGATGCCGCCAAGCGCCGCCGCGAGCGAGCCCAATTCGCGGCCGATGCGATAGCAATAGATCTCGACCGCCAGCCTGGCCTTGGGATCATTGCTCTCCAGCAAGGTCTTCATATCGGCGGTAAGGCCGGAGACGCCGAGCAACCCGCTCTCGTGATAAAGCAGCTTCTCCAGCCTTTCGCGACTCATCCCCTCACGCAGCAGATGCAGCAGCAGGCCGGGATCGATCGAGCCCGGCCGCGTGCCCATCATCAGCCCGTCGAGGGTCGAGAAGCCCATGGTGGAGGCGACACACTTGCCGTCATGCACCGCCGCCATGCTGGCGCCGTTGCCGAGGTGGGCGATGACCAGGCGATGCGGGATGCCACCGGCGATTTTCGGCAAAGCATGCAGGATGGCCTCGTAGGACAGGCCATGGAAGCCGTAGCGGCGCAGGCCCTTCCGCCAATATTCGTCCGGCATCGGGAATCGCACCGCGATCTCCGGCTGGGTCATGTGGAAGGCGGTATCGAAACAGGCGACCTGCGGCAGATCGGGCAGCAGGCGCTGTAACGCCTCGATCGGCGCGACATTGTGCGGCTGGTGCAAGGGCGCCAGCGGGATCAGCGCGGTGAGGGCGGCCAGGATGGCGTCGTCGATGCGCACGGGCGCGGAGAAACGCGCCCCGCCATGCACGATGCGATGGCTGGCGCCGATCCAATCGCGCCGATTGCGCACGATGTCCAGGCGCTCGATCAGCAGCCGCAGCGCATCGTCATAGCTGGCCAGGGCGGCGGCCCCGCCCCAATCGAGCCGCGCGCCGGACGCATCGGCGACGGAGAGCTTCGGCTGGCCCTGGCCGATGCCGGAAAGCTGCCCGCGCAATTCCAGCGCCGGATCGCCGGCACCGTTCGCCGCAAAGGTCGCGAACTTGACGCTGGAAGAGCCGGCATTGAGGGTGAGGATGCGCTGGGTCATGGAAAGCGATGAATGGCTGCGAATTGACTGCAGACCTTAGGTGGCGGGGCTTATGTGTGAAAGGCCCAACCGCATCGGCCGCTTTGGTCCAGCGAAGGCTTCGGAGTCATCATTCCTTTTTCGTCACCCGCGGGCTTGACCCGCGGGTCCAAATTTGGATCACCGGGTCGCGGCGCTACGCGCCGGCCCGGTGATGACGGGGAAGGTAATGTTTATGGGCGCTTCGTCTGCTCCCGCACGGCTTCGGCCAGCAGCTTGATGCCGGGCTCGATCTTTTCCGTCGGAATCGACGAGACGCCCAGGCGGAAGAAGTTCGCCGGTCCGGGCTGGTCCATGAAATGCACAGCGCCAGGCTCAATCACCACCCCTCGTTTCAAGGCGGCAGCACCGACCGTTGCCATGTCGAGCTGCTTCGGTCCGCGGATCCACAAGGCTGTCCCGCCGGCGGTGAGGTTGACGGTGAATTCCGGCAAATGTTTGACCATCGCGGTGACCGCCGCCGCCAAGCGTTCGCGATAGACGTTGACGAGGCGGCGCAGCAGCGCGTCGTGGTGGCCGTCGGCCAGGAACATGGCGATGGTGCGCTGGTTGTTCGCGGCGGGGTGGCGAATCATCAGCCGGCGCAAAGCACGCGCTTCCTTGATCAGCGGCGCCGGCCCGACCATGAAGCCGAGTCGCAGGCCCGGCGCCAGGGTCTTCGACAAGGACGAGATGAAGATGACACGGTCGTTGCGGTCGAGCGATTTCAGCGCCGGTTGCGGGCTGCCCTGGTGCGCCAGCTCGCTCTCGTAATCGTCTTCGATGATGACGAAGTCCGACGTCGCGGCGCGCTCCAGCAGCGCATGGCGCCGCTCCAGCGACATGGTCACAGTGGTCGGGAACTGGTGGCTCGGCGTCACATAGACGTAGTCGCAGGAATCGAGTTCCGACGACAGCACCATGCCCTGGTCGTCGACGCCGATGCCGAGCACCCGGCCGGCATGCAGCGATGCGATGTTGCGCGCGTCGGTATAGCCGGGATTCTCGATGCCGAAGGTGGTGTCGCGGTTGAACAGCAGGCTCGCCAGCAGATAGAGGGCGTTCTGCGCGCCGACTGTCACCAAAATTTCATCGGCGCTCACCCGCACGCCGCGGCGCGGCAGGACGCGGGTGCGCAACTGCTCCACCAGGGCCGGGTCGTCGTCGGCGAAGCGGTCCTTGGACCAATCCTTGACCGAGGTCACGCTGAGCGCCTGGCGCGAGCATTCCCGCCAAGCGGCGAGCGGAAACAGCCCCTGATCGACTTGGCCGTAGATGAAGGGATAGGGGTAGTCCTGCCAGTTGGCGGGTTTGACAATATTCCTTTGCCCGCTGGGCTTCAGGCGAAAGCGTTCCTGCCAGTCCGGGGCGGGTTTGCGGCCGGTCGCGGGCGCATCGCCGGCAGGACCCGGCTGGGCCGTCGCGTCGGCCCCTTGCATATCACTGGGCCGCACGCGGCCGCCCAGAATCTCCGG